>NZ_JBQKLN010000003.1:0-175505 GCF_052116205.1 Prevotella sp. Sow4_E9_plate
TGATTTGTTGTATTGATGGTCTCAAAGGCTTCCCAGATGCCATCCAAAGCGTATTTCCTGAGAGTTCTGTGCAGCTCTGTATTGTCCATCAGATACGCAATTCTATCAAGTATGTTGGCAGTAAGCATCAAAAGGAGTTTATCAAGGATTTAAGAACAGTATATGGTGCAGTAAACAAAGACTCCGCTGCTGCTAATTTAGACCTGTTAGAGTCTAAGTGGGGAGAGATGTACCCAATTGTCATCAAGTCATGGCGTGACAATTGGGAACGTCTGACAGAGTATTTCCAATATACTCCAGCCATCCGTAAACTCATTTATACGACCAATACGGTTGAGGGGTATCACAGACAGGTAAGAAAGGTCACAAAGACTAAAGGGGTCTTTCCTACGGATAATTCTTTGGAGAAGCTTGTGTACTTAGCTTACCGCAACATCCGTAAGAAATGGACTATGCCACTGGCAAATTGGGGACAAATTTCTCAACAATTGGCAATAAAATTTGGAGATAGATTTAAAATTATGTAACTTTGCAGCCGAAAAGGCTTCCCTGCTGGGGGCATGCCCCCAGCAGGGAGTGGGAATGAAAGTTAAGAACAAGCCTTGACACAGTTTAAATTACACCCCCTAAGTATTCTTCTTTGTTGATAAAGCGAGCTGCACTCGGCAATTTGAAAACGAGTTTTCATTGCACTCATTGGCATCGCTTTTTCCCATTAAAGAAGGATCCACCTCTCATCTCGGTCTTCTTCAATGGTCTTTACACTCCCTTCGGTTCCCTCTTTTAGGGGACAGAAACCTTCCTTACCTTTTTTCGAAAACCTACCCGTCCTTCCTTACCATTAAAGAAGTTTTTTTCGAATCCCTCCGTCTCCCTTAAGCCAAAAGGAGGTTTTTCTAAAATCATCCCGTCCTTCTTTACCATTAAAGAAGGCTCCACCTTTCTCACCAAGCCTCTCTTCAATAGTCTTTACGCCCCCTTCGGTTCCCCTCACAGGGGACAGAAACCCATCTCAGACGGGAAGGATGTAACCGCCCTACAGTGCTGAATTTTCTACCTCTCCGTCTCTCCTGCAAGGAGAGCTCCACTTTCTCCCCAAGCCCCTCTCAATGGTCTTTACACCCCCTTCGGTTCCCCCGTTCCCGGGGGACAGAAACCTCAGGAAGCGGGGATGTAACCGCCCTCCGGTGCTCGGAACCGCTACGCTCTAAGGTTGGCGGGGCATCAAAGCCCTTCGCCATCTTGTGCGGGATGGGACCGCCTTATTACAACTTGCTTCTGGTCTTCGCCATCTTGTGCGGGATGGGACCGCCTGGGGTAAGGTGGCTAAAAGTGAAAGTATGGGGAATCTCCTTGGGTGGTTTTGGGGTGATTGGAACTGATGTGATTATTGGTTATCCAATATTTCCATCATTTCTGCTGCTGTAATCACTTGCGGTTCTTTTGGAAAATGCTTGAGGTTACCGGTAACCAGGAAGGAATCTTCCTTGCTCAGGCAGACTTCGTAGAAGACTCGGTCGTCCTCATCTGGCATTTCGCCAGCATAAGGAAAACGGGACGAATCAATTCCGTTTTGCTTTACAAGTTCTATAACTGTGCAGATTTGGTCGTTTGACAACTTGAATTTTGCGCGATGAAGCACTTCATCGTATTCTTTTATAATGTCATCATTATATAAAGGTATAATACGATGAAGGAACAAACTTTCAAGAACTCTTGCTGTTGAAGCATTTGAGTTGTGAGTGATAAGGGCTGATACAAATATGTTTGTATCAATGACTGCATATACCATTGCGTTCTTTTCTTAATCGTCTGACTTCTCTGATTTCTTCATTGATTTCATCAAGCGTGAGTTCTGGGGTTTCACCTCTTTCTGCTTTAGCTCTAAGTTGCTTGAAAGCAGCCTTTGCTTTTGCAGTCACTTCATCTTCTTCTTCATTCTTTGCCTGAATGGAGAATGGAATGCTCTTACTGCGAATTACTGCCTTTACAAAGATGTTGATGGCGGTATTCGCACTCATACCGAACTGCTCGCAGAGTTTATCAAACTGTGCTTTCTGCTGGTTGTCCATACGGACTGTCATTGCTGTCTGTGCCATAAGCCTAAAATGTTTAATAATAATCATTCTGACTGCAAATATACATCATTATGGCGTAAAATGGTGCGGCAGTATTAATAATTTAATAAAGATTAATAGTTGAATGAATGATATAACTGCTTGTTTCGCTTTCCTGAAGTATTGCCTTGGAAATAAGGAGAAATATGCATTTCTTCTGGAGACTTAAACACAGGAGATAATCTTTCGGAATCTTCTTTTCTTGAAGCCCTATTTGGGCTGGAGTTTGGTCACGCAGATTTCGCAGATGACGCAGATTTTCTTCTTTGCTGTTTATTAGTCCCACAGATTTCACGGATTTACACAGATTTCTTTTGATTTTCTTGGTGGTTTCGAAGAAAAAGCGTAATTGTTGCGCTAACAAAACGAATCGGATGCGGATATACACTTTAATTGCCTAATATCTGGAAAACACAAAAGGATTAGATTTTAAATTTTAATTATATACTTTAAGATTGGCAGGGCTTTTGATGAAGCTCTGCCTATCTTTTTGACTTTTCTTAAAAAAAAGATACCATATTACTTTTTAACATACTGATAGGTGTCACTGCTTGGAATATAGCAGGGACGCTATATTTATTATATGCTTTTATATGAAGAATATCAAACTCTTTGATTACCAAGAGGATATGAGGGAACGGATTGAGAAGGCGTTGCGCCTTCATCGGTCCGTTATGGCACAAATGCCAACGGGTACGGGTAAAACGGTTCTACTCGCTTCGGTCGTAGAATCGTTTTTGAGGGAACATTCCGATTGTAATGTTTGGATTGTTGCCCATAGAAGGGAGTTGGTTTCTCAGATTCGAGAAACTATTGGAAGAGTCTTTTCGAAAATCACCCCGTCCCTCTTTACCCTTAAAGAGGGGAATTTTTCGAAAACCCACCCTCAATGGTCTTTACACCCCCTTCGGTTCCCCCGTTCCCGGGGGACAGAAACCTCCCTTACCCTTAAGGGAGGCTCCACCGCTTTCCCCAAGCCCCTTTCCCCTCAGGGGACAGGGGATGTAACCGCCCTCCGGTGCTCAGAACCGCTTCGCTCTAAGGTTGGCGGACCATCAAAGGTCTCGCCAGATTGTGCGGGATGGGACCGCCTGGGGATGAGTGGAGCATCAAAGATCTCGCCAGATTGTTTGTCGGCTGGCGCATTCAATGTTCCTATCAAGGCGGTGTCGATACAATGGTTGGTTAAACACTATGATGAGATAGAGGAAGAACCGGGGATGATAGTGATTGACGAGGCACACCATGCGCTTGCCAAGACCTATAAGGAAATGTGGGAGAGATTCCCGAATGCTAAGTTCCTGGGACTGACGGCTACTCCTTGCCGATTAAACGGTAAGGGTTTTACTGATCTGTTTGATGTGTTGGTGCAGTCGTGGAGTGTTCCTGAGTTTATCAGCAAGGGAAGATTGGCGACATACGATTTCGTGAGCATCAAATCGGATGGTGTAACGCAACGGCTCATCGACTCCTTGCAGAAGCGAGGGGCAGATGGTGACTACCAGAACAAGGAAATGGATATGCTGCTGAATAAGAAGCCGAGTATCGAAAGGCTCTATCGGAGCTTGGAAGAATTTGGTAAAGACCGAAAGGGCATCGTCTATGCTATCAATATTTCTCATGCCAATGCTATTGCCGAGTTCTATAGAGAACACGGCATAGCGGCTGTTGCCATTGATAGTAAAACGCCAAGTTCTTTACGAAAAGAACTTATTGAAAGGTTCAAATCTTCTTCCTTATCTTTTTCGAAAACCCACCCTCAATGGTCTTTACACCCCCTTCGGTTCCCCCGGGGGACAGAAACCCTCTTTACCCTTAAAAAAGGAGATTTTTCGAATCACCCCGTCCCTCTTTCCAAAGAGGGCTCCACTTTCTCCCCAAGCCCCTCTCAATGGTCTTTACACCCCCTTCGGTTCCCCCGTTCCCGGGGGACAGAAACCTCAGGAAGCGGGGATGTAACCGCTCCTCCTCGTCGCTCGGAACCGCTACGCTCTAAGGATGGCGGACCATCAAAGGTCTCGCCAGATTTTTTGTCGGCTGGCGCATCAAAGGAGGTGTCAAAGGTCTCGCCAGATTGTGCGGGATGGGACCGCCTGGGTGCTACTTGCTTGCGGGCTGCTGATAGGCTTGGTGCTACTTGCTTGGGGGCTACTGATGGAGTAGCTGATGAACTTGCTCCTATACAAGTATTGGTGAATGTGGACATCTTCTCGGAGGGATTTGACTGCCCGGATGTGGAGTTTGTACAGTTGGCTCGACCTACCTTGTCGCTTGCCAAGTATCTGCAGATGGTGGGACGTGGACTGCGAGTGGCTAAGGGGAAGAAGAACTGCTTGATTATAGATAATGTGGGACTGTATCGGGTGTTTGGATTGCCTTCGCAAGTATGGAACTGGAATGCTATGTTCGAGGGAAAGCTGAAAGTTGGCAAGAAAAAGGAGACTTCGAAGGAAAGAGATTTCTTCTTGATGTACGGAAAGCAAGAAACTATGCCTGTTGGTCAAGACTCGGAAATGATGATGGTGATGAGCCATGAGAAACTGATGCAGTCATTGCTGTATCGGGAGTTTGTGGATTGCAATGATGATTTTGCCATCGTCAAGTTGAATGATGGAAAGATGACGGTGGTAAACCGACAAGGCGAACAGGTGATAGAACCAGGCAACTATTATGAAATGAAGTTCTTACGAGGTAATATCTTATCCTATCGACCTCGCAGAAAGACTGTATGTTACTACGACCTCTTGGCGAGAGTTGTCATTGACGAGGACATTCATGAGAAAGATGCTCCCGAGGTAATCACCATCAATAAATGGGAGTTCGTCGAATATAATGGTCTCTTCAGGTCTCGTACCTACGAGCACTTTGCTTTACCTTTTCGCCCTTCCCAATATGACCTTTGGAATTATGGATATTATATGATCTACAACTTTCAATGCTCTACAGACAGTGGTTGTCTGGAATGGATATATAAAGAGGAGGATGGCGGCTCTATGCGCATGTATAAAGAAAACAGTGAAAAGGTTTGTTTTTTACGTGGCGACCATACTCATGTATATTGGCTGTGCGCCGACCTGTACGACAGTGGCATAGTGGTCATGGACAGTCATGAGGATTACTACTTCGTTGACTCCAGCTTGAAAAAGACCTATATAGGTTGCAATCAACCCAAAACAGAAAGCGAGAATTTGATGGTTGCGATGCCACGGCTTGGCAAACTGGTCTATGAGCGAGAAATGAAGCGCAGGAAAAAGCAAGAGGAACAGGAACTGTTACTGTTGCACGAGAAGTCGGAGGCAGGCAGCGTGGAATTGTATCAAGCTGGAAAGAAGTGGGGATTGAAGATGGATGGTAAGGTTGTAGTACCTCCTCTCTACCACAGCATTTCTCAACCTGTTGGTGCCTATTGTGCCTTTGAGCAGATGCCAAGGCATTGGGGTATCATGAACTTGAAAGGCAAGGTGATTGTTGATGCTAAATATGAAAAGGTGGAGGTTCTTGCCAATGGTAAAGCTGTTGTTACTACTATTACGGGGAAAACACAGACTGTCAATCTTAGATAAAGGTAGGTGTTTCCCTTGACGTCACATGCCGTTTGTTGCTACCTATCTGACCGTTTTTTCTGTTATTCTGTCAGTCTGTGGGCGTGCCAAAGTGTCAGTATTGATACTTTGGCACGTTTTTCGTATGGGCATGTGTCGATTGGTGGTGAGCCCCAATAGGCTTGCTGAAGATCTGAAATATAAACAAGAAGTAATAACAATTTAAAAAAATAGAATCATGAACATTAAACCATTAGCAGACAGAGTGCTGGTACTTCCTGCACCAGCTGAAGAAAAAGTAGGTGGAATCATTATCCCTGATACAGCAAAGGAAAAGCCACAGCGTGGTAAGGTCGTTGCTACAGGCAAGGGTACTAAGGATGAAGAAATGATTCTCAAGGAAGGTGATACCGTTCTCTACGGTAAGTATGCTGGTACTGAATTGGAATTTGATGGTACCAAGTATATGATGATGCGTCAGAGCGACGTACTCGCAGTAGTAGAGGAGTAGTTTTAAAGGTAAAAAGGTAAAAAAGTAAAAAGGTAAAAAGCTTTTTTGCTGATAAAGGTAAAAAATACTTTTTGCGATATTTAAACATTATTAGAAAGAATATATTATGGCTAAGGATATTAAATATAATATGGATGCCCGCGACCTCTTGAAGAAGGGTGTCGATCAGTTGGCAAATGCAGTAAAGGTAACTCTCGGCCCTAAGGGACGCAACGTGGTAATCGAAAAGAAGTTTGGTGCTCCTCAGATTACTAAGGATGGTGTTACCGTGGCTAAGGAAGTAGAGTTGGAGAATAAGTTCGAGAATACTGGTGCTCAGCTCGTAAAGAGCGTTGCCAGCAAGACTGGTGATGATGCCGGTGACGGTACAACAACTGCTACTATCCTGACTCAGGCTATCGTAAATGAGGGCTTGAAGAACGTTACTGCCGGTGCTAACCCTATGGACTTGAAGCGTGGTATCGACAAGGCTGTAGCTGCTGTCGTTGCCTTCATCAAGGATCATGCTGAGCAGGTTGATGACAACTACGACAAGATTGAGCAGGTGGCTACTGTTTCTGCCAACAACGATGCTGAGATTGGTAAGCTCCTGGCTGACGCTATGCGCAAGGTTTCCAAGGATGGTGTCATCACTATCGAGGAGAGCAAGAGCCGTGATACCAACATCGGTGTAGTTGAGGGTATGCAGTTCGACCGTGGTTACTTGAGCGGTTACTTCATGACAGATGCTGACAAGATGGAGTGTGTAATGGATAACCCATACATTCTTCTTTACGATAAGAAGATTTCTAACCTGAAGGAGTTCTTGCCAATCCTCCAGCCTGCTGCTGAGAGCGGTCGTCCTTTGTTGGTTATCGCTGAGGATGTTGATTCTGAGGCTTTGACTACATTGGTAGTTAACCGTTTGCGTGGCGGTTTGAAGATTTGTGCTGTAAAGGCTCCTGGCTTCGGTGACCGTCGCAAGGCTATGTTGGAGGATATCGCTGTATTGACTGGCGGTGTTGTTATCTCTGAGGAGAAGGGCTTGAAGTTGGAGCAGGCTACTTTGGATATGCTGGGTTCTGCTGACAAGGTTACTGTTACCAAGGATAATACAACTATCGTAAATGGTCATGGCGAGAAGGCTAACATCCAGGATCGTGTAGCTCAGATCAAGAACGAGATTGAGAACACCAAGTCTTCATACGACAAGGAGAAACTTCAGGAGCGTTTGGCTAAGCTCGCCGGTGGTGTAGCTGTTCTCTACGTTGGTGCTAACTCTGAGGTAGAGATGAAGGAGAAGAAGGATCGTGTTGACGATGCTCTCTGCGCTACCCGTGCAGCTATCGAGGAAGGTATCGTAGCTGGTGGTGGTACTACTTATATCCGTGCTCTCGAGGCATTGAAGGATATGAAGGGTGACAACGCTGACGAGACAACGGGTATCCGCATCGTAGAGCGTGCTATCGAGGAGCCTTTGCGCCAGATTGTAGCCAATGCAGGTGGCGAGGGTTCTGTAGTAGTAAATAAGGTTCGCGAGGGCGAGGGTGACTTCGGTTACAATGCCCGCAAGGACGTTTACGAGGATATGCGCAAGGCTGGTATCGTAGATCCTGCCAAGGTTGAGCGTGTAGCTTTGGAGAATGCTGCTTCCATTGCTGGTCTGTTCCTGACTACAGAGTGCGTATTGGTAGACAAACCAGAACCAGCTCCAGCAGCTCCGGCAGCAGCTCCAGGTATGGGCGGCATGATGTAAAAACCGAATAGTTCGCGCAAAGAACGCATACTGTAAGGGCGCGGTTTTGCAAAGTAAAAATAACAAATAGGGGTGATTCTCAATGAATTACCCCTATTTTTGTATTTATTAAGTTTTAAAGATGCAAAAAATCGCAAAATTATTTGGAGTGAATTGACTTTTTTTGTAATTTTGCAAGCGAATAAAGATAGTTCTTCTCACTGCGAGGAGATTATCTTTCAAAGTTTGATTGTAATTGTATGAGGACCGTGAGGTCTGTGTACAATGAAAATATTTTTTTGATTTGTTTTAGTAGATTAGTTTTTAAGTAGTTTGTTTTTGAAAATCGGTTGTCGTGAGACATCCGATTTTTTTTGTTATTTATTTTGTGTTTTCGAATTTATTGTGTAATTTTGCAGCATGAAGAATATTGATTGGAAAAAAGCATTGGTCTTCCTGATTGTTATCGGTGGACTGATTTATATAACAAAGGCTGAGTTGGGAATGACAACTACTAATTCATTCCTCACTACGCTTGGTATTTTATTGCTTCTCTTTATCGGTGATAACTTCGCTCAGAAGATAGACGATAATAGAAAGCGTCGTAAACTGAATGATGATGGAAAAGCTAATTAATCTTTATAGGCAATGGGCTGGCGAAGAACCTGCGGAGGTCATCAAGTTGGCAGGGCAGGGGAGCAACCGTCAGTATTTCCGTATCATCAAGCAAGATGGAGATACGGTGATTGGTGTCGTGGGCACCAGTCGTGATGAAGATCATGCCTTCATTTATCTTGCCAATCATTTCAACCTCCGACAGTTGCCTGTACCTAAGATCTTGGCAGTGAGCGAGGATCAGCTTTGCTATATACAGACTGACCTGGGGGGAACTTCGCTTTTCGATGCTATCAAGGGTGGTCGTGAGGCTGGAGGAAGATATAATCAGAAGGAGAAGGAACTTCTGAAGAAGACTATCCGTGAGTTGCCTAACATCCAGTTGCGTGGTGCTCGCGGGCTGGACTGGTCCAATTGCTATCCTCAGCCGGAATTTGATGTGGATAGCGTTCTTTTTGACCTCAACTATTTCAAGTATTGTTTCCTGAAACCTACCGATCTGGATTTTCATGAGCTGAAACTTGAAGCCAATTTCCGGTTGTTTGCAAAGGATCTTACTTCCGAAAAGATGGATTGTTTCCTCTATCGTGATTTCCAGGCACGCAACATTATGTTGGACGAAAATGGCAATCCGTATTTTATCGATTTCCAAGGTGGCAGAAAGGGACCGTTCTATTATGATCTGGCTTCCTTCCTCTGGCAGGCTTCTGCCAAATATTCCTTCAAGCTCCGCCGGGAGTTGGTTTGGGAGTATTATCAGTCGCTCAAGAATTATACGGAGGTTCCTTCGGTCCGCCATTTCGTGAATCGTCTGAGTCTCTTTGTGCTCTTCCGCACCTTACAGGTGTTGGGAGCTTACGGTTTCCGTGGCTATTTCGAGCGCAAGAAGCATTTTCTTGAGAGTATTCCACCTGCCATCCAGAATCTTCGTGATCTCTTGAAGATGGGCGAGAAGGTGTTCCCTTATCCCTATATGATGGATATGCTTCGCAGACTTACCGAACTGCCGCAGTTCAAGCGCATCGAGAGTGCTGCCGTAACACGTGCAGATGGATATAAGACTACAGATAATAATATTTATCGGGCTCATCCACAGGATGGACCGGCAACATTCTCCAAGTATGACGGAAAGGGACCTTTGGTTGTGAGAGTCTACAGTTTCTCCTTTAAAAAGGGTATTCCTGAAGATCCGTCTGGCAATGGTGGCGGTTATGTCTTTGACTGTAGAAGCTCTCATAACCCAGGCCGTTATGAACCTTACAAGAAGTTGACGGGTCTGGACGAACCGGTCATCCGATTCCTGGAGGATGATGGTGAGATTCTCCAGTTCCTGGAGCATGTCTATGCACTTGCCGATCATCACGTGAACCGTTATATCCAGCGTGGTTTCACCTCTCTGATGTTCTGTTTCGGTTGTACGGGCGGTCAGCATCGCAGTGTGTATTCCGCTCAGCATCTGGCAGAGCATATCCACGAAAAGTTTGGCGTGGAAGTGCAAATCTGCCATCGTGAGCAACAGATAGAGCAGGTTTTGCCTGCAAAATAAGAATAAGTGGCGTGCAAATTTGGCTATCTCGCAAAAAGTTAGTAAATTTGCACGCACATTAAGATATAGCTATACAGCAATGATGCAAGCAATGATATTCGCAGCAGGTTTGGGCACTCGCCTTAAGCCACTTACCGACCGTATTCCGAAGGCATTGGTAAGTGTCGGTGGAGAACCTTTGCTCAAACGTGTCATCTTTCAGTTGAAGGATGCCGGTTTCACTCGCATTGTAGTGAACGTGCATCATTTCTCCAATCAAATCATCGATTATCTCAGAGAGAATGATAACTTCGGTATGGACATCCGTATCAGTGACGAGAGCGAAAAGCTGCTCGAAACGGGTGGAGGTATCCGGAAGGCATGGTCGCTCTTCAACCAGACTGAGCCTATCCTCATCCACAACGTGGATATTCTGAGTAATGTGGATCTGAAGAAGTTCTACCAGATGGAGTCGAAGGAACTTTCAGATGATTCTTCGGATTTTATGAAGGAGAAGGCTCCCTTGGCAGCCCGCCTTCTGGTGAGCGAACGCAAGACCAAGCGCTATCTTCTCTTCGATGACAGCATGCGATTGGTAGGCTGGACGAATATAGAGACGGGCGAGGTAAAGAGTCCTTATCCTGATCTCAATCCTAAAGATTATAAGATGTATGCTTTCTCGGGCATCCACATGGTAGCCCCATCACTCTTCCCATTGATGGAGGAGGAACCGGATAAGTTCCCAATCATGGATTTCTATCTGAAGCATTGCGACAAGGTTCGCATTGAGGGATACGTGAAGAACGATCTCAAGCTGATGGATGTGGGAAAGCAGGAGACGCTGAAAGAAGCGGAGGCGTTCCTGAAAGAATTATAAATTATAAATTAGACAATATGCAACAGAAGATTATTATTTTGGATTTCGGTTCACAGACCACACAGCTGATTGGCCGTCGTGTCCGTGAGCTTGATACCTTCTGCGAGATTATGCCTTACAACAAGTTTCCAAAGGATGACCCATCTGTGATTGGTGTCATCTTGAGCGGTAGCCCTTATTCCGTTCATGATCCGGAAGCTTTCAAGGTAGATCTGAGCCAGTTTATTGGCCGCATTCCTGTGCTCGGCATCTGCTACGGTGCTCAGTTCCTCTCTTACGCCCAGGGCGGTAAGGTGGAGGCTGCAGACAGCCGTGAGTATGGTCGTGCCAACTTGGAGCAGTTCGACAAGGAGAATCCTTTGTTCAAGGGATTCATCGAGAACTCTCAGGTTTGGATGAGTCATGGTGATACCATCACTGCGATTCCTGAGGACTATAAGTGCATCGCTTCTACTGCCAATGTGAAGTATGCTGCTTATGCTTCTACCAAGCAGCCTGTTTGGGCTGTACAGTTCCACCCAGAGGTGTTCCACTCTTTGCAGGGTACACAGCTCTTGAAGAACTTCGTGGTAGATATCTGTGGCAGCAAGCAGGACTGGAGTGCTGACTCTTTCGTTGAGACAACAGTTGCTGAGTTGAAGGAACAGTTGGGTGACGACAAGGTTATCCTCGGTCTTTCTGGCGGTGTTGACTCAAGTGTTGCTGCCGTTCTCCTGAACAAGGCTATCGGTAAGAACCTTACCTGTATCTTCGTTGATCACGGTATGCTCAGAAAGAACGAGTTCCGTGATGTAATGGAGGATTACAAGTGCTTGGGTCTGAACGTAATCGGCGTTGATGCATCAGAGAAGTTCTTTGCTGACTTGGCTGGTGTTACAGATCCAGAGGAGAAGCGTAAGATTATCGGCCGTGACTTCGTGGAGGTTTTCAATGCTGAGGCTAAGAAGCAGACTGGTGCCAAGTGGTTGGCTCAGGGTACTATCTATCCTGACCGTATCGAGAGCTTGAACATCACCGGTAAGGTAATCAAGAGCCATCACAACGTAGGTGGTCTTCCTAAGGAGATGAACCTTCAGTTGTGCGAGCCATTGAAGTGGTTGTTCAAGGATGAGGTTCGCCGTGTAGGTCGCTCTATGGGTATGCCAGAGCACCTGATTACCCGTCACCCATTCCCAGGTCCAGGTTTGGCTGTCCGTATCTTGGGTGACATCACTCCAGAGAAGGTACGTATCCTTCAGGATGCTGACGATATCTATATCCGTGGCTTGCGTGAGTATAAGGTGAAGTTGAGTGGTGAGGAAGCTCGCCGCGTCCTGGCTGCCGGTGTTCCTGCTGACATGCAGAATGGCGAGATTGAGGTTTCTCTTTACGATCAGATCTGGCAGGCTGGTACCGTATTGCTTTCTACTGTCCGTTCAGTAGGTGTGATGGGTGATGAGCGTACATACGAGCATCCTGTTGCATTGCGTGCCGTAACAAGTACTGATGCGATGACTGCCGACTGGGCTCATCTTCCATACGATTTCATGGCTAAGGTAAGTAACGAGATTATCAATAAGGTAAAGGGTGTTAACCGCGTTTGCTATGACATCTCTTCAAAGCCACCTTCGACAATCGAGTGGGAATAGTCGGAATACCGATAAACAGCTACTCAAATAAAGATGAATTAATTTAAACTCAATAAGTTAGGGGATTCGTTGACGTAAATCATTGATTGTCAACAAATCCCCTTTCTTGTACATTTTATCCAAAACCGTCCCCGATTCCGTCCCTGCTTATCCCCGATAGCATTGGTTATATGGCAGTGTTGAACTCCAATAACTTGGCTATCTGTTCGGGAGTAGCCTTCACGTATTTATAAAATGTGCGCTCGTTGGTATGGCCTGTAAGCTGCATGATAGCGTAGGTAGGCTTACCTGCCAAAAACATATTTGTAGCAAATGACCTTCTTGCAGTGTGGAAACCTATCAAATCATATTTCTTGTGCTTGAGCGTTGTGACCTTTCCACCCCGATTTTCAGTTATGGCTGTAATCTCGTTAATCCCTGCCAATCTCCCCAAGTTTTTTAGATGTTCATTACTGTTGTGCTTGTCTCCAAGTTTAGGTAACACACCATGATATTTATTGTAGATGGCTCGTACACATGGATGCAGTGGGATGATAACTCGCTTTTTCGTCTTCTCGGCAATAATAGAAACTGTATTCCCATTCTCGTCTAAATTCCATATTCCATCGTTCAGCTTGTTTAAGTCACTCCTGCGTAGTCCTGTATAGCAGCCGATAACGAAAAGGTCTCTTGTCTTTTCCATTGTACTTTTTTCGTCTATCAAGCCTTCTTGCTTGAGCTTTGGTATATCCAAATTGTAGATGGCTTTAATCTCGTCCTCATTGAGATATATGTTATCCACGTCCTTTCCCTTTCCTCTCAATTGTTTATAATAGGTATCGTCTATATCAAACTTAGCTCTTTTGGCTGCATTCAATTGAGCCTTTACGATTTCATAAGTGGCGTAGATGGTATTTTCTGTGTAATTCTTCTTGCTATACCCCCAATCCATAAACTTTGTTCCAAAATTTTGTGCTGTGAATGTCTCAAACGTATCTGCAAGATTGCAATCTTCCAAGAAAGATTGTAAACGGTGAATTACTGTTGTTTGAGCATTCTTCGTTCGGTCAGCTACATAACGTCCTGTGTGGGTATCAAGTCTATCGCTGTTTATATTGCTCAACATCCACTCCGTAGCTTTTGTTTCTTGCTTATCCATCGCCTTCAACTCTCCATCGAAAAACCAATTTGCATAACGCTTGATACTTCTCGTTAGCTCATCCTTATCGGTAAGACGTTTATTATAGTCATTCCAATAGCTTATCTTATCTAACATAAAATCGTTGAATTTCTTCAAGAAGGTATTGGTCTTTGATGCTGCACGATTATCTCTGTCCTTAAATTTTTCCTTAGATGTATAGCAAATATGTTTTTTCTTGTCCCACATTTCTGTTTTAACCACTTGTTTTGTTGATACCTTGGTTGTCATACCATTACAACGAACACTAAAAAATACCAAGCTCTCTTCTCTTTTTGGATATTGCAGTATATAACTGCATTTTACATTATTTTCTACCATACATTATTTTTTTACCATTAGACATTTGTTTAACTGTTCCAAATATACTACTTGGATGAAGCCTTTGATGAAATTGTTAGCCAACAATTGTTAAATCACGCACTTTACGCAATGTATTCACGCTTGTATGAGTGATTTTAGATACATTTCGTAATGAAATACCTTTTTTCAAAAGTCGTAACTCTTCGGCATATTCCTCACGCATATCATCTTGTGATTTGCGATAACCTGTCTTCCTGCCAACTTTTCCGCCGTTATCTCTAAAATGGTTATAACCGCTCTTCATACGGCTACGGATTAAAGAACGTTCCATGCTGTTAAACTGAGCGATAATCCCGAGAACCAAAGATGCGATAGGGTTTACAGAACCATCTTCAAGCAAGGTTTCAAGTCCATTTTGATGTATATAGAGCGATACTTTCTGCTCGTTTAGTTCTTCAATGACTTGGAGAAAGTCAACGATTCTACGAGACAAACGGCTACACTCATAAATTAACACCTTGTCAACCTTGTTGTTTCGCACATAGTTCAACAACTCAGATAACGCATTGCGTTCAGCCACCTTTTTTGCTCCACTGATTTTCTCACAGAAAACTTTGACTACTTCATAATTCATGCGCTTCGCATAATCTTTTAACTCGTCAACCTGCCTGTCATAGTCTTGAATGACGGTGGAAACTCTTGCGTATATAACTACTCTTTTCATATTCGTATTGATATTATGTGTTACTATTATGGCCGCTAAAGTACATAAATTATCAATTGGAACCAAATTATTAGTGATATCTAAAGTTAAATCGTATAATTTAGATTGATATTTAATATCAATTTGCTACCTTTGCAGCAAAAATGAATGATATGAAAGTCAATTTAAGTCAAACAGTGAAGAAATTGTGCAATAATCAGAATATGACTCTGAAAGATTTAGCAAATAAAATGGAGATAGCTCCCGAAAGCCTTTCCCGAGCTATAAATGGCAATCCTCAATTATCTACTTTGGAGTCTATTGCAACCCATTTGGATGTAAATATATCTGAATTGTTTTCTTTTTCTCACACAATTTCGTTACATTCTATAATAGTGCATGACAATACTACTTATATTGCAGACGATTTGAACAGCTTAATAAATAATGTAAAGGCTATTTGTGCAAAAGAAGGTGTTGAGCTGTAAAAGAATAACCGCCAAGTATTGATTCTTTAAAAATTCAACACTTGGCAGTTTCATTTGTTCACATAGAATTGGTAATTACTTTGATTCTATGCGCTTCGTTTCTTGTTCAAACAACGTTATCAAGTCCTTTTCGACTTGGGAAAAAGTTGCATCCATATCCATTTCTCCAATACCATCAAAGTGCTTTATAATGGATAGTCCACCAAACGGCTTAGTCATTGTTACTTTAAAAGTATCAGAAGAAATCATTTCGCAATAGCCCTCTAAATGGCATTCTTTGCCGTTGACAATAGGATTAATGTCAATATCAAATCGGTACATATCGCTTACTTGTTAGAATAATCCCCATTCGGCAAATTTCTCAAAGCCACCGACCTGTTTGATGTATTGACGAGCGATTTCTACTATCTCACGATAAGGTTTACCGTCAATAGTTTCATCGCCAATAGCACAAAACAATTCAACCTTTTTATCTGTTTGTTGGGCTTTCAAGAAAGCATAAATGTTGACGGAAACATCAGCCTTTGAAAGGTCTTTCCCCTGCACTCCTCCGCCCGAAACAGACTGAGCCATATCCGAACCGAGCTTGCGATTTGTTGCTCCTGCGTCTACATCAGTTCCTCCTGTCCAATCTCCGAGCGGATTAACAATGGCGTTAGGGTAGATTCGCTTCAAATCATCTGATGGGACGTTACTTTGGCAGATAATAAGCTTGCCATTGCCTAACACATACTTACCATCTGAAGGGTAACGCTTGTAGATGTCATGAGCGATTTTGCTGAGTTCTTTTTCCTCCTCAGTCAATGGAACACCCTTAAAGATTCCATTATCGCCACAGCGGATTTCTCCGTCTTGGTTGCTTGCAAGTATTGGGTCTTGAGCTACCATAACGAGCGAAACCTTCAAGTCTGTGCGCTTAGTGATACGGCTAACTATATCCTCAGCCTCAGCGTTAGAAATGTTCACACTACTCTCAATAATGAGATTAACAACACCATGTCCGAGCAGTACTTCAACTGCTATTTTCGGATTCTCTTCTTTCTTGTACGCAAGGTCTACAATAGCTCCTGCGATACGGTCTGCCACCTTATCCGGATGACTTGGATTTACTTTTTCAATCATAATTTATTACTTTAAATTAATTGTTTTTATGTTGTCTAAAAGTTCTGTCAACGTAATTGCTTCGTCACCTTCTGCCTCCTTGAATAATTCTTGTTGCGTAAGGGCAAGAGTATGCGCACGGCTAAGGAAACTTCCAACTTGGGCATTGCCGTTTTTATGGCAATGTATGCACTTGTAGGATATTGATGTTGTGCCACTCAACGGACTACCTGCAAAGCTATATATGAAAGCCTTGTGCCCACATTCGCATTGATATGTAAGCCACTCGTTTTCATTCGCCCAAAGTCTTAACATCGTGCCAATACAGATAGGTTGACATACCATATATACTTTCAATGGTATTGTAGCCATTGCCCATTCCTTATGAGCAAGAATTTCATTTCGATGCTCATAAAGCAATTCGATGTTGTCTATATATGGACTCCATATCCTTTTTTCAGCCAAATTATGCTCTCTTTGTTTGACTAATGATGTAATTGTATCATGAACGTTTTTGAGCGTAAGATGTTCGTATTCTCCTGCTGCCTTGCTGTATCGGCTACAGTGTTGCTTTAAGCGACTTAGCCTGTCGGAATTGTCTTTTTGAAAAAGAACATCTTTGATTACCTCCGATATGGTAGCCACTTGTGTAATACTTTCCAACCATTCCAATAAACCACCTAAAGTGTATATGAAATCTCTGTCTTGATATACAGGTATCAAAAACATACGGCTGTTATCGAAAATGAACTCTCTATGTTCGTAAAAGAAATCAGCATGTTCGCAAAAATACCTTATGGTATTCTTGTTACTGTGCTTTTGGCCGCCATAGAGCTTTAACTCCTTGCCACTCTTTATTTTGATTGTATTGCTAATTTTCATGCCACTATATGTAAGTTAGACATTGGTGTGTTGTTGGTTGGGAACGTGAGGCGTTTGCCCATGATGTGAATGTCTTTTGACTCCAAAAGAGCGTAGTCTATTGGTGGTTCTACGCCTTGTATAAGACAATCACGGCAAATCATGAGAATCTTTCCTAAGTTATTCTGACCGACAAACGTTCCAATGCCATTGACTTTGCAAGTCTCACTGTTTACCAAACGCTTCAAAGCAGCCTTGGATATGTTTGGATAGTCTGCCTTAGCCTGTTTGATGGTTTCCTTTTTAACCTCTGCTCTTCTTGCAGCCAACTCAAAGTTGGTGCATCCCCAAACTTCCTTTGTGTCGCAATGTTGTATGGTTGTGTCCTCGATAATGATAGCGTCATTTGGTAGTTGCAAGAGCATCTTGGCAAAATCCGCATTATCCTTGCACTTCTGCCATACTACGTAAAGCATCCACTGTATGCGAAATGTCGAGAAGTCACTACGGATGAATCTCTTGTATTTGTTCTTGACAAAGCGTTTGGCTGCAAAGCCGCTTGTCTGTCGGTGCATTTCCTCCTGTATAGCCCGATGTTCGTCAGATGAGTCCGAAAACTCACCGCACAAATAAAGCGTCTCACTATCACGCCAAGTTATGTCTCCGAATGAAAACGGATAGCCACCTGCCATATTACTGAGACGCATGTTAATGCCATTCACCAAGTCAGAAGTCTTGGAGAACGACAAACAGTTAAAGTGTGAAGCGTTGATGTACTCCACACGACCTAAGATGATTTCTGATGTTTTTGATGTTGCCATAAAATTTTAATTTAAAGATGAATAATCAAGCCTTAAACTCACATCTATTTTACCACCGTGGCAATGGCTAATCTGCTCGGTTGGTTCTGTATTTAAACAGTCTCTTGATGCTTGTCAATAAATAAAAGAACAACTCCCCATTTTGGAAAGCGGTTGCAAAATTACGTTCTTATTCTGAGAAAAACGAAAAGATTGTGCTAAGAAAAGTTAACGATGATTAGTTTAGAGTTCTGCTAAATAGTATTTGTGCTTATCAAATGATTTGGATATGGGGTCTTGTTATATGGAAAGAGGCTGCCAGAAGCAGCCTCCATAAATCTGTATTTCAATATTACCAATATGTTATTTTGACAGTCTCTTTGTGTAGAAGTCCATCGTAAACAATCTCTGTTGGTCTGCCTTGCTCGTCTGAAGAAGTTATTTTGTCTTCCCAATTTTTAGGTATGTAAATCGAACTCCCGATGATGTCTAAAATAGGTATTGACATTTTTTCTTCCGTTTTAGCGTTTCCCCAAATATCTTCTCTTTCTTCGTGAGCATTATTTTCTTCGTCATAGGCAAATGTACTTGTGTCGTATTCATCTTTGATTTTTACAATACGGTTCTTGCTGTCATATGTAACATTGCACAATGTGTAGTTGTCACAGGAAATAATATCTTCATTTGCGCTAACCTTGTTATACTCCACCTCTTTACCATCCTGTGATATTAGTTTCCCTTGTTTTATGGTGTAACTGTGAGAAGAAGTAAAGGTAGTATAGTCTCTATTGCACTTAACGCTGATAAGAAATCCCTGTTTGTTAAATTCGTATATAGAATTCTCTTTTTCGCTTGTCATACGAATTTGTTTAATTCCATTGGGTAATCCTATAACTTCAACATCAGAAAAAGATGGTGTAGGAGCAGAAGGTCTATAATTTCTTTTTTTTCTTTCTTCTTTTTGCTGCTGCATTGCCTTTTCATGTTCGATAGAATCTCTTACATGCTTTTCTGCCATCTCTGCATTGTATTCTTCTAATTCAACTTGTTTTGCGTGATTGCTATATTGTATTAATCCTATAACTGCAATTATAAAGCAAGCGACCACTAAAAATATGGTTAAACACGATTTTCCATACTCTTAGTTTTAATTTCTTCTTCCTTCTTTTCTTCTTTCTTCTTTTCAAAATTTTCTTTCTTCTTTTCTAAAACCCCAATGGCAGATGAAGGATAATACATCTTTAGTAATTTCTCCTTCTGATTTTCTGTTAAGCCAAAATCTTCTTGCTTTAAATATTTTTCAAAGTTTTTGTAATGAGCAACTCGTTCTTCTAATGTTTTTAATTTATGCGTACGAATACTACTGAGGGTACGGTCTTTTCCAAGTCCGTCTACATAGAAATAATTTTCCTTCCTATCTAGGTTGAAATGTATAACGTAAAATGGAATAGTTATAGGAACGCCATCGTCTTGCAATTTAGAGATTACAGACTCATCATACCAAGGATTCATGCTGCGGATACTGCTTGAAAATTGTTCTTTCCCTAATCTATTCCAAATTTCATTAGGAGTCTCTTCACATTTACTAATGTTTACATCAAAGTCGGTTTCATATTTACCTTCTATCGATTCCTTGATATATAAATCGCTGTCATAGAACATGCTATAGCTATCAAACGAAGGTAGCTTTTGAATACTATCATCGTATGATGGGATGATAATTTTTTTTCGCCTTTTAAAGTACCATTGTCAGGTATTCCATCTTCATTTTCACCTGTCCAATAATATTCATAATAAACGTTATATGCAATAAAAGGGATACTGTAAGTTGAAATATTTATAATCTTAATGTTTTCAAAAGAAACTTTTTTTCCATACAAATAGCTTAAAAACAGCTCAATAGCTTCATCCTTTGTTGTAGAAAATCTAACAATTCTTGGTTTGTGCTCTTTTGACTTACCGCTTGTTGTTGGCTTTTCTTTTGGAAAAGGAATCTTTGTACCGCAAAACTCACAGTATCTTCCAACTGTTCCTTCTGCTCCACAATTAGGACATATCGCTTTCTGTGTCATATTTATATCTTTTTGGAACAATCAATGTTATGTCTGTGTAATTAATTAAGTAAAACTTTACAGATGGCAAGTAAATTCAGAATACCTGCAATTATAATGCCAATTACCATAAGTATAGGCACGCAACCATCTGTTTGGGTTGTATTTTCGTTTGTACCCAAGGACTCTGGCATATTAGAAATATCTGCTGATAATTCTTTGCATATTTCTAAATCATTAATACCGAAATTATTTGTATTGAGAGCATTAGTAAGATTTTTACATTTTAAAGTTTGAGAATCATTTAGAATGTGGCTTCTTTTATTTTCCGCTTCTTGTTTTGCCTTGAAGTTTTGTTTAACTTTACCTAATAGATAAAGAGATACAGCACACAAGGTATCCGCCAATAACAATAAAACAGGATTAAATGTAGTGGCAAATATTGCTATAAGTGAAACAAGAAGTAATATGCCACCTAATAAGCCCCCAAATATAGCATTCCCTTTGCTATCCTTTATTGTTTTGTTGAGTTCGTCTAATGAGCTTTTTTCTTTCTCATCAATAGGAGCATTTGAAAATATATAGTTCCCTGTACCATCAATGATAAAATCATATTTTTCTTCATTATAGTTGTAGTCGATGATCCAAGTAGCTAAAAGGAATGCTCTTCCTGCTCCACCATTTGTTGAGCAAGAATATGATAAATCTTCATAAATACGTGGAAGTTGAGCGTTTACAGATTTTTGGATATTACTATCTAAACACTTTCCACAATCGCTGTTGTTCCAAACAATAGCTTGAGAATCACCCTTTTCTTCAATAATATAAGTTTGCTCTTCTGAACTTAGATTCTTACGAGCTGTTTGGTCATATAGAGTCTTGTCAAATTTGATGCTTTCAAAAAAGTTATTGAAACTTGTTGGTAATGGACTTACGTCACAGTTTGGTAGCAAGAAGCTAAAATTGCCTCCTGCTACACCATTCATAGGATATTTCTTTTCTATTTCTTTGGTTTCGTCTCCAACCTTGTATTTTTCTGTCTCAATTTTTAGACACGACCAATTAGCTTGATATGAGCCTATGTAAGAATACATAGGGATGAAAACAGGTGAGACTTCTGTAATCTGAAGTTTGTTGAAAATATCAGATGGTACAGCTTCCTTTTGAGCTAAATTCTTTAAAAAGATTTTTATTACTTCATCTTGTGAAATTTTAAAATCCAGAACAGTCTTTCTAATAGTAGTGGAATATTCTGTATCTTTTTTCAACTCCACAATCTTTGTACCGCAAAACTCACAGTATCTTCCAACTGTTCCTTCTGCTCCACAATTAGGACATATCGCTTTCTTTATCATGATTATATCTTTTTTGATACAATATTTGCAATAATCAATAGTGCCGTCTGTGCAGTTCGTCAGACTGTCTTGTTGATTACATTCGACTTAAATTCTTACTTACCCTTTGTCTTATTCTTTAATAGTTGCATTGCTCCTTTAGCGAGAACGGACACACTTAAAGAGTGCATACTCTTAAATTCCTTTTGCGCCTTACTTCTACTCTTATCTGATAAAATAAAAGCATCAACAGGTGTATCTTTAGGTACGTGCAGCATATTATCTGAAACATAACAAAAGAAACGTGTAGCGGCTTCTGTATCATCACCAAATGATAAGACCAACGATTCATAATGATTTTTTGTTATTGGGTCAATGCCAAATTCTTGTGCAAATGAAATCTTATGCTCCTCAGCAAAAGCTGCACATCTATTGACATCCACATAATTATCTTTTAGCAAAATAAAGATTTGTGGCTTGCCATTTTTTACATTTTCCTCAAACAATGGTTTGCAATCATTATATCTGCTAAACATTTCATTGCCCACATTGAAAGCACTAACCCCCAAACGGATATCGTCTTCGTCTATCATTTCATCATCGGCAAGTCCGATTTTATCCAAGTCCAATGTAAAACCCATATTGACATCGTTCTTAGGTTTCTTCATTTGTATAGCTGTGAAATCCTTGAAAAAAGCCAATACTGTATCATAGTAGGTTATATCTTTGGGGATTTGTACCATAGCAGGTTTGTCAAATAGTACATATTTTATATGCTGCGTTGTTTCTTCCACAGCGTTTTCTTTCATACCGCTTTCTTGTGCTATGATATCCTTTTCTTGTGATTTGTCACCCTTTTCTAATAGCTTCTTTCCACAGCCTTCACACACCTTGGAAAGTGCAGGAATTGAGTTCCCGCATTGAGGGCAAATCTTATTGCACAGAGCCAATATGCCCATTATGTCTCCACTTAAATCAGCGTTATTTCCACTTTCCATTAATTTGCCAAAATAAGAATGGCTTTCACTCTTTGGCGTAAATAATCCGCTAAGTTTTAGAGAGGTTTCATCAAATTTGAGAACAGAGCTTTCATACCCCTTCTTTTCTGCTCGTTTGTTGTATCTCTCTACCATTTTGGCCACTTTGTCTTTCAACTCAGATGGCACATTCCATTCATGATGTTCGCTTGAAATATATTCTTGCGTCTCAAAAAGCCCCATTAAATTATTTTTATCCATAACTATTTGATTCTATTTGAAATAACTTTTGTTATAAACAACAATATCAGTTGAAACACAACTATAAGTGTTATCACTATTATCACCCAATTATCCATTATTCTATTGGGAGAAAATAGCGACAATACAAGTTCGATGAATCCTAAGATGGGATATAACACATACAAAGACGATTTGAAACCATCTTTTAATTGCACTATCCCAATCAACAACATAAAAATCCCAAACAATATGATGATTCCGCTGCTGAGAAGCATATTAAGCCACTCATAACTACTCAATAATAGGCCAAACAAAAAGTTGGTGATAAGTAGTGTTGTGCAAGTGAATAAGACTATTCTCTTCATTGTCGTATACTTTTATATTATTGGTAACGGTGGAGGACATTCTTCGTCAAACAAAGATTGAAAGTCTTCCACGTTGCAAATTTTATCCCAAGCTTTCATGCCTTTTCTCCAAACTAATATGTTAGCATTGATTTCATTGGCTGAATACTTTTGGCATATAGTATCAAAATCCATTGGCCCAACAGATTTGCCATTTATGCCTAAGTAATAGACAAATGCTTTCGGTAATGGGGGAGGAACTTCATCAGAGTTTAAGCCATTGGAAAGTGTCTTTGAAGCCATGGCTCCGACAGCATTTCCTATGCCAACACCTGCTCCAAGTCCCATTGCTGTACCCATACCGCCCTCATTTTCAGCAGCTGCCTCAAGTACATCGTACGAACGAGATAGACGATAATTCTCTTTGCCCATGATATTGATATGAGCAGCCTCGTCTTTGACTTGTTTCAAGCGTACAAAACTTGGGTCGTCTTCTTTTACAGAAATGGAAATGATGTTGAATAGTTCCAAGCTGATACCATAACGCATAAAAGTATCTTGTAAATGGCTTTGTGCATATTCAGACAGACCTTCAACCTGTGAATTGACATTCAAAGTAGATAGACCTTCTTCCTTCAGCTTGTTGTAGATGATGGTTGTCAGTTTAGACAATATCATACCACGGAAATAAGACACAATCTTGTCAACGGCAAAGGTTGGCATATTCCCGACTAACTTCTCAAGAAAGATTCTTGGATTAGTAATTTTGAATCCATATTGCCCGAAAGCACGTATTGGAACAATCACATCATACTTTGGATCTTCTACTTGTAAAGGTGTTGCTGTTCCCCACTTGCAGTCAAGCAGTGATACTTGGTTGACAAACCACACTTCGGCAGTAAAAGGGGTATCACCTCCAAATGGAATGTTCACCACCTTATTTAATATGGGAATGTTTTCTGAATTTAGTGTGTATGTGCCACTTGTGAACTCGTCTAATATCTTTCCGCCTTTTACAAAGAATGCAGTTTGGCTTGGATAGACAATCAACTGACTGCCTAACTTTATATTGTCTGACTTAAACTTACCTACAAGTTCTGTATCAGAAATTTCATGCTTTATAACATCTACAATTGCCATGCGACAGACAAGTTAGAAGCACCTTCAGCTCAAACAGTGCAGTTTGATAAATCTACTTTAATAGGCATACAAAAAAGTGGAGCTTCTATTCGCACCCTTGATGTAAGCCTTCGACTGCTCATGGAATTGGGATATGAATAGACAACTCCACTTGCAGTATGTTCGTGTTGATATACGAATACACCGAAATGGAGCGTCCTTTCACATATACCCTCAATTCCATTTTGTGAGTTGTCGAAGTTCACATCAAATCAGGTATAAGCGAAATACGCTTTTTCTAATATGTCTGTCAAAAGCCTATTACAGCAATATGACGCAACAAAGTTAATGAAATTCTATGAGACTAAAGAATTTCTATTGATGAATTTGCTGTTTTCTATCTGTATTTAGAATAATTCCATTTTGCGGTTGCGTTTTGTTTGAAAACTGTGTGAAAATAACCTTTTAGGTTAAACTGATACATTTAGTATAGTGTATCAATACCTGTTTGAAAGATTAAATTGACACACTATATAGTTTGATACAAAATCAAGCTATCAGACTACGGACATCTATACAGGTAGCGACTTCATTCTGCATTTTCATGTATAGGTTTCGAAATGGCTGCATCTTCTTTTTGACAGATACTGTCTTTGGTATCATAGCCCTCACCTTTGCCTCAACCTCCTCCAAGTCATTGTGACAATCTTTGATTAGTAGTTTCATCATGTATTCTTTCAAGTCTGAATGATAAGCCGTAGTTTCATTACGTCTTATCGCTTCATCGAATACCGTTAGAATAGGGTTGGCAGTTGATGATAGTACAGAGAAAAGCCGATTATCCGTCACTCCAAGCAATAATCTAATCTGCGCCTTGGTGTCTATGTTCAATTCAAATCTGATTTTGCCTTGGAAATAATCTAATAGTTCCTTTCTGTTGGTGATGGTGTTAAGGAACTCACGATTGCAAGCCTTATTCAATTCCTTTTGTTTGTCGTAGATGCTCAGTCGTTTTTTATATCTGTCAGTCTTAACAGTATTGCTAATCACAAGCCCATTGCCTTGGTACTTAGCACAAGTCCACTTGTCATAATTGCTAAGACTCTGCTTCATCTGTGTAATTATCTCCTGCATTTGTGTTGACGATATATCTTTTGTGACATCGCACTTACAGACTTCCCCATGCGCCAATATAGCCTTGGTGTCTATTCTGCATATCCCTATGTCATTTATCGTTTCAAGACATTTAACGATGTTGTTACGGTTTATCAGTTGTGAATAATCCTCTTTAAGAATTTTACCTGTAAACTCTATCACAAGTTCTTGATTATTTAAGTCTGCTTGTATCATTAGGCTAAATGGTGATTCTTGCTTATATTTATAGTAAAGGATTTTCCCATCCTTGGTTTGTGTGACAAATACAGTTGTATCTATTTCTGTAATGTCTTTGATTTTTGTGACAATTTTAAGTTTGTCAAATGTTATCATTACTCATTGGTATATACTTTTATTTTCTTGCGTTTTTGCAAGTTTTGTCACCTTTAGAAGTAGTGAAGTGGAGACTCTATCTCTCCGCTTCATTTTTCTTCTACAGGTATTGTTGCCCAATATTTGACTAATGCTGCCGACAATGATTGTCGATGCTGCTTTGATTTTGGTTTTCCTTTGAGTGCTGACGAAATCTTTTGTTTCGTTTCACTACTTAATTTTCTGTTCGTCCGTTTCATTGTGTTTGTCTTTAAATTCTTATTCAACGTTTCAAATATACTCCTTGACTTTTTAATAATTATAGGTAAGAGTGATAAAATTATCAAGTTTAGTAAGTTTTCCGAAAAATATACCGGAAAATTTCGGAAAAGGCACGGCAAACGGTTACAGTCAAAGCCTCGCTCCCTCTATAGGGGGAGGGAATGGGAGAATACGGTGGAAGCCCTTCCTTTAATCTGTTTGTATACAGTACTTTGTGTTTGTTTGGACTACTTAAAACGCTACTAAGTATTTACACCTTATTATATATGATGGGCAACAGGCTCTTTCCATGTTGAGGCTTGAAATCAATTGATTTTAAGTAGTAAAAATCGTGTAAGTGATTGATAACCACGGTTGTGTATGAAGTTCGTACAGTCCCCGATAAATATCCCCGACAATAGCTAACTCTCTGATTATCAGAAATAGAGTACAATTGAGTGGGAATAATCATATAAAAAAGACCACCATTTGAGTTGGATATCAAACTCAGATGGTGGTTTTTTTTTTGATGAAGAGTACTGAGTACTTTCTGAATAATGTACTCAGTACTTTTTGTTTTTAATAACCGTCGTTCTGCTTCAACTGCAAGTTAGCATCAAGTGCACCCTGTGGGATAGGGAGATAACGGTTGGTGGTCTTGAATACACGATCCTCAATCTTCTTGTCAGCTGCAGAAGCATTTACATTGATAGTGGCACGCATACCAGGAGCTACAGACTTATCCATGCTCACAGTACCAACCCGACGCTCCAATGTGCAGTTCAGCAAAGTCTCAGCCAACATCTTGCCACTGGCATCCTTCCAGCGTAAGATATCAGCACGGCGGATACCCTCACCTGCGAACTCAACACCACGTTCGCGACGAATCAACTCGCGAAGCTTCTCCTTGGTATTGTACTTAGCTTCATCTACATCAGGCATACCAACACGGTTACGAACCATATTCAGGTAGGTGTAAACCTGAGCAGAAGGACCGTTCAATTCATTCTCTGCCTCGCAGTAAGTAAGCAATACTTCTGCATAGCGGAAGACGATAGGCTGGCAAGTGGTGTTCCAGATGTCAGGATACTGGTTCATAGGTGCCAAGTACTTACCCCATGTCAAACCAGTCTTTGAACTGTTGTCGGCTGCAGTGTAAAAGTTGGCATTAGAAGCTCCATTTATAGTCTTGTCAAGCGAATTGTAGATAGCCTCTTTACCATTACCATTGATGTAGTCACAACCTGGATAGATGACAGTCATTGCCATACGTGGGTCACGGTTGTTGAATGGATGAGTAGGATCATAGCCAGAACCCGGTTCGTCCTTGGTCAAGCCGTTTGCCATTTCATAGGTGTCGATCAAGCCGTAGCTAGGAACGATAGAAGACCAACCGCCATCGGCGTTGTTGTACATACGGCCAATCACATCGTTATAGTAGTCGTTTTCTACAGCCTGTACGGCAAGGATGATTTCCTTGGAATCCTGACCTGCTACATTGAACAGGTTAGCATAGTTGTTGTCTAACTCATACTGGTTCAATGCAATGATCTTCTCAGCACGATCCTTAGCAGTAGCATAGTCTCCATAATAGAGAGCCTCGCGCATGCGGAGAGCCAGAGCTGCACCCTTGGCGATGCGACCACGGGCTGCAGGAGTTACATTGATATCGTTTACCAACTCGTCGAGTTCCTTCTCGATATACTCCTTCACCTCCTGCTCGCTTTTACGTGGAACCATAGCTTCCTCTGCAGTAGCATAGCTTTCGATGATAGGTACACCACCATAGTTCCAATTCATCAGGAAATAGCGGTAAGCGCGAATCCAACGAGCCTGAGCCATAATGTCTTTCTTGGCTGTTTCTGGCATAGTACACTTGTCTATGTTAGCCAACAGCTCGTTGACGCGACGGATGCGTGAGAAGTCGTACCAGTCTCTACCGCTTGATGCGGTCACAGTTCCATTGCCGATAGGTGTATAACCCTCCCAGGAGAACTGGTCGTAACCAAAGTCACTTGTACCATCCCAATACAGGAGGAAACCATCCCAGCCCCAACCGGAATTGTATTGGTCTTGCCAATTGTTGTAACAGCCAACGAGGAACTTGTCTGCATCGTCCTGGGTTTGCCAGGTGCTGACAGGTGAAAGGGCATCCTTTGGGGCTGTATCGAGGAAATCGGAGCATGAGGTTGCCAAGAGGGCGGTCATGCCGATAAATATATATTTCTTAAGATTTCTCATGATAATATCCTTTTTAAGTTATTAGAATGTTACGCTCAAACCGAATGAGTGAGTGCGGAGCAATGGATAAGAGCTGAGTCGCTGGCTCGTAGCCTCTGGATCCACGTTGATGTCGAGGTCGTCGATTGTGAACAAATTCTCGCAAGAGTAGTAAACACGTAGCTTGTTGACATGCAGGAATTCGAGTGCCGACTTAGGAAGTGAGTAACCCAGCTGCAAGTTCTTCAAACGGCAATAAGATACATTCTTGAGCCAGAATGTAGAAATCACCTGACGAGAAGAGCTAGGAGAGTTTGTATTGGTGAACAATCTTGGCATCTTAGGATTTGACTTGTTGTAAGTCCAGGAGTCTCTCCAGATGGTTGCTGGGTGAGAGCTGTCGCCCACAAAAGCACCTTCTACCTCGTATGCATCGAAGTAGCGGTAAGCCTTAAACTGTCCATTGAAGAACAGAGAGAGGTCGAAACCCTTCCAAGCTGCGTTCAGGTTCAAACCGAAGGTCCAGCGAGGAACAGAACTGCCTGCATAGAAGCGGTCGTTCTCGGCATCAATCTTGCCATCACCGTTGATATCCGCATATTTCAAGTCACCAGCCTTGAAGCTGCCACCGCCGAAAGGACAAGAACCCTTTGAACCGTCTGCTGGCCAGTATTTGTTCATATACTCCTGTGCCTCAGCATCAGTCTGGAAGAATCCATCAGCCTTATATACATAGTAGCTGTTGAACTCCTGACCCGTAGCGTTGCGCTGGTTGTAGCCAGTACCTACGTATCCCTTACCAGGCATGCTCTCAATCTTGTTCTTGTTGTATGCAACATTCAAGCCTGCGCCTACTGTCACCTCACCAATCTTATCGTTGTAGTTGAGGCTCATCTCGACACCCTGGTTGCGCATCTGGCCCACATTGTCAAGATAGCTACCCAAAGCAAACTCGTAAGGAGCATCTACAGAGATCAGGATACCATCTGTAAGACGGTTGTAGTAATCAACAGATGCAGTAATCTTGTTATCGAGGAATCCCAGGTCAACACCTACGCCCCATGTGGTCGCCTTTTCCCAAGTGATGGTGTTGATCTTGTATGAACTCTGGTAGTATCCAGATGTTACCTTGCCATCGAATGCATACTTGGCATTGATATTGTATGTATTGATAGCTGGATAGTAATCGCTCAAAGCCTCCTGGTTACCCAACTGACCCCATGATCCGCGAATCTTCAGGTTAGAGAGCCAAGACTTGGTTCCCTCCATGAAAGCTTCCTCGCTCACACGCCAACCTGCAGAGAATGATGGGAAGTAACCCCAACGATGACCATCTGCGAAACGGCTGGATGCATCAGCACGGAGGTTAGCCTCGAAGAGGTAACGGCCTGCAAAGTCGTAGTTAACACGACCAAACCATGAAAGCATATTCAACTCACGGGTATTTCCCTGTGCCTGCTGCGTAGATACATCACCGGCATTGATATCGGTAACACTATTATTAGGGAAGTTCTTGCGGTAAGTGTACCAATACTTATAGTCGTAAGCCTCTGCATGCCATCCTGCCAAAGCACCAACGGTATGCTGTCCGAAGGTCTTGTTGTAGTTCAGCAATGCCTCGAAGGTCTTGCGCTCCCACTTATATACTCGTTCATCGTGGAAATTTGGATCGGTCTTCTTGTTCGCATTGTAAACGAAGAACTTCTGGAAGTAGTCGTAGTTCTGGTTGTTATTAACATAAGATGCACTCAACTTAGCTGTCAAGCCGTCAAGAATCTTGTAATCAACACCGAAGAGACCTGTGAAGTTGGTATTGCGGCGATATACCTTCAGATCGTTGTCGAGCCATGCAATAGGGCTACCGTCAGAAATGGTTCCCCATGTACCATCGTCATAACGAGCGGTAATCCATGGTGCAATCAAGTTGAGCTGACGGATAATCTGGTCAGAACCACCACCTGCGTATGCAGAAGAAGGGTCGGTATAATCGTTCTTGATGTAAGCGAGATTCAAGCGGGCAGTGAGGCGGCTGTTGATCTTCATCTCCAGGTTGGTACGGCCGTTAACCTGCTCACGTCCAGCGTGAGGCAAGATACCCGACTGCTTCAGATAACCTACAGATGCGAGATAGTTTACGCTCTCTGTTGCACCGTTCACGCTTACGTTGTGGTGCTGCAGAGAACCAGTCTTGTAAGCCAGGTCGTACCAGTCGGTATTAGGAAGTGCATTGATTTCCTCTTCAGAGGTGAATTTCTTAGCCTTGCCCTCGCTTTCGAGCGCATCGTTCAGCATGTGGGCATACTCGTATGAATCCAGACGGTCAACCAGGCTGGTTGGATTCTGCACACTCACATAACCATTATAAGAAACTTGAGGCTTGCCGCTCTTACCACGCTTGGTGGTGATGAGGATAACGCCGTTGGCAGCCTTGGAACCATAGATGGCAGCAGAAGCAGCATCCTTCAATACAGAGATGCTCTCGATATCGTTAGGGTCGAGGCTACTCATGGTACCAGACTCTACGCCATCAATCAAAATATAAGGAGAGGAAGAGTTGAGGGTTCCCACACCACGTACGTTGATGCTACCTGAGTCCATACCCGGAGCACCATTGGTACCGCTGATGGTAACACCAGGCATCATACCCTGGAGTCCACTCTGCAAGTTCTGGATAGGACGGCTTTCCAAAGCCTTGCTATCCACTGATGATACAGAACCGGTGAGGTTCACCTTCTTCTGTGTACCGTAACCTACAACTACAACTTCATTGAGCTCCTTGTCTTCAGACTTCATGGTAATCTGCATGTTGCTTGCAGCTGTAAGAGTCTGTGGATTGAAGCCGACGTAGGAAATTGTAATCTTGCCATTAGGATTTTTCAGACTGAGGGAGAAATTTCCGTCTAGGTCGGTTACTGTTCCATTGGACGTGCCAACTTCCATCACGGTAACACCGATAAGAGGTTCGCCTTGATTGTCGACAACACGTCCTGTTGCTACTTTCTTCTGCTGTTGGATGCTGGTGGTAGGGTGGTTCAAGTTGTCAGCTTTTACCATAGTACCATTTGCAAACGCAGGAGACATGGAAGTCAGCGCACAAATCAGCAACGCTGTCTTCATTTGGTCTTTAGGTTTCATGTTCTTACTCATATTGTTTATGTTAAGAGTTGATGTTTAATTAAGATTTAGTGTACCTACTTAGATCTTATTTCGGGGCAAAGCTACAAAAAAAATATGTAATCAGCAAGGAAAAATGAAAGTATTTTTTAATAAACGTGAAAAATGTGTGTTTTTTTCAAAAGTAGGGGAGTTATTGTGGCTTTTTTTCTTTTATACCTTATTTATATATAGTATTTTTCTTTAAGGAGGGGCAGGAATGGTTGGGATGGAATACTTCTCAAGCCTTGATAGTGGTATTCATATCCTCTCATTCCTGTCTTCTTTTTTTTATTCTGCCATGAAAAAAACAGTGGTTATCCCTTCTGCTCTTTCAGCAAATCACGGATCTCTGCCAGGAGCTTCTCTTCCTGGGTAGGCTCTGTAGCCTTAGGAGCTTCAGCAGGCTTCTCTGCCTCCTTTTTGGCGGTAACCTTGTTCACTACCTTGATGAGCAGGAATACACAGAAGGCAACGATGAGAAAGTCGAGAGTGGTCTGGAGAAAATTGCCATAGTTGATGGTTGCAGCCTGAAGCTTCTCGCCACCGATCACCTCTACTGATGGAAGTGTGACTTTGAGGTCGGAGAAGTTGACGCCACCGATGAGCCATCCGATAGGAGGCATGATGATGTCATCTACTACAGAACTTACAATCTTGCCGAAAGCACCACCGATGATTACACCGACTGCCATGTCGAGCACATTTCCACGCATGGCGAATTGCTTGAATTCATTCAAAAATTTACCCATAGTCTTTAATGTTTATAATGATTAATACTTTCCTTGAAATGATCTATTTTTTGCTTTTCTGTGTACGATGAAGCTTTTCCCCCTTAATATAATAAGGTGTAAGTTTCAGACGCAACTTTCACTTTATCTTCTGGTGTCATATTCTACTTCCATTTAATAATTGCATTTTGCTATATGGAGTTGTCAGTATGGCATCTTAAAGTGCTTAAAATAGGTAATAATCGAGTTCTATCGCCTTTTTTTAACTTATTTAATACTCTATTCGTGTGCAAAGTTAGAAAATTTTTTGTAACTTTGCGCACGAAAAGAAGAAAAAATGCTTGATAGGGATGAAAAAAGGTGTTATCAGCTCCTTCGGATTCGCTTGATAGCTTAAAAGATATAATTTTTAAACTTTTAATTTAAATATTAGAACAATGATTAAGATTGGTATTAACGGATTTGGCCGTATCGGTCGTTTCGTATTCCGTTCTACAGTTGAGGCTGAGAACGCAAAGGAAGTACAGGTAGTAGCTATCAATGACTTGTGCCCTGTTGATTACATGGCTTACATGTTGAAGTATGATACAATGCACGGTCAGTTCGACGGTACTATCGAGGCTGACGTTGAGAAGAGCGAGTTGATCGTAAACGGTAACCACATCCGTGTTACTGCTGAGCGTGATCCTGAGAACTTGAAGTGGGATGAGGTTGGTGCAGAGTACGTAGTTGAGTCTACAGGTCTCTTCCTCGCTTACGACAAGGCTGAGAAGCACTTGAAGGCTGGTGCTAAGTATGTAGTACTTTCTGCTCCTTCTAAGGCTGACGCTAACGGTAACCAGGCTGATATGTTCGTTTGCGGTGTTAACACTGACAAGTACAATGGTCAGAAGATCGTTTCTAACGCTTCTTGTACAACAAACTGCTTGGCTCCTATCGCTAAGGTATTGAACGATAACTTCGGTATCGAGACAGGTTTGATGACAACTGTTCACTCTACAACTGCTACACAGAAGACTGTTGACGGTCCATCTATGAAGGACTGGCGTGGTGGCCGTGCAGCTGCTGGCAACATCATCCCTTCTTCTACAGGTGCTGCTAAGGCTGTAGGTAAGGTTATCCCTGAGTTGAACGGTAAGTTGACAGGTATCTCTATGCGTGTTCCTACTTTGGACGTATCTGTTGTTGACTTGACAGTTAACTTGAAGAAGGCTGCTTCTAAGGAGGCTATCTGCGCTGCAATGAAGGCTGCTTCTGAGGGTGAGTTGAAGGGTGTACTCGGTTACACAGAGGATGCTGTTGTTTCTTCTGACTTCTTGGGTTGCGCTTTGACATCTATCTTCGACGCTAACGCAGGTGTTTACTTGACAGACAACTTCGTTAAGGTTGTTTCTTGGTATGACAACGAGATTGGTTACTCACACAAGGTTGTTGAGTTGATCAAGATCATGAAGAAGCACAACGGTTAATTCGTTGCCTCTTAACGATTAAGAAATATAGCCGCCCAGCATTTCTGATGCTGGGCGGCTTTTTCTATATACATACTTCTCTTTTCTGTCTATATACTTCCTTTTTTGTTCAAAAACTCACAAATGATTGCTCAGATTGTCTTGATGTGAGAATTTCTTTTCGTTTTATTTTGTATTATCAATTATTTCCTTTATCTTTGCGGCATGAAACAGACGATGATTACCATATTAGGTCCTACTGCGAGCGGAAAGACGAGCCTTGCCGCAGCGCTTGCTTCCAAGATCAACAGCTTGGATGCTGCGTCGTGGGGGGGAACTACCCAGGGGGCGGAGATTATCAGCGCCGATAGTCGCCAGGTGTATCGTGGCATGGACATCGGTACGGGAAAAGACCTGGAAGATTATACCGTGGACGGCAAGTTGATACCTTATCACTTGATAGATATCTGCGAACCGGGAATCAAGTATAACCTCTTTGAATATCAGCAAGATTTCTATGATGCCTATCTCGATATCCGGAAACGGGGCGTACTGCCTATCTTGTGCGGCGGAACAGGACTGTATATTGAGTCTGTGCTCAAGGGATATCATCTTTCGCCTGTACCACAGAATCAGGAGTTGAGAGACCGGCTGGCTGATAAGAGCCTGGATGAGCTAACGGTGATGCTGAAAGAGTTGAAGGCTAAAACGGGTTCCAATATGCACAATCGCACAGATGTGGATACTGCACAGAGGGCTATCCGAGCTATCGAAATAGAAACCTATAATCTGGAGCATCCTATGCCGGAACGGGAATTGCCTTCGGTAGATTCGCTTATTATAGGTGTCAGTATCGATCGTGATGCCCGTAGAGAAAAGATTACCCGAAGGCTGAAGCAGAGACTCCAGGAAGGAATGGTAGATGAAATCAAAGGTTTGCTCGACAGGGGAATTCCAGCAGAAAACCTCATCTATTATGGTTTGGAATATAAGTTTATCACCGAATATGTGATTGGTAAAACCACCTATGATGAAATGTTCAGAGGTTTGGAGATTGCCATCCATCAGTTTGCCAAGCGCCAGATGACCTGGTTCCGCGGTATGGAGCGAAGAGGGTTTACCATCAATTGGATTGATGCCCTGCAGCCGATGGAGAAAAAGGTGGAGGCTGTTTTGGAGCTGATGAGGAGCTAAGGTGTAGCCTGAAAGCTGGCTCGGGCTGGTATCCGATGGAATCGGATGCAACGGTGTCTAGGCTTTTGAGGACGGTGTCTAGGTGGAGGTAATATTATTCAACTTTCAAATTACAAAGAAGAGACAATGATAAACGAGAATAAATGGGGATTGCTTTACTGCCCTCGAGGCGGCTGGAGAAGCAATAAGCGCTGGGAAAAAATAGAAAAGGTACTCAAGGCACAAAATGTAGATTATGACTTTGTGCAGAGTGAAAATCAGAAAAGCGTAGAGCGACTGATTAAGATGTTTGTCAATAATGGCTATAAGACAATAGTTGTTGTGGGCGGAGATTCTGCGCTCAATGATGCCGTCAATTGCTTGATGCAGATGAATACTGAGGAGCGTGAACAGGTGGCGCTGGGTGTGATTCCTAATGGATTGATGAATGATTTCGCCCATTTCTGGGGATTCAGCGACAGCGATATTGAAAAAACGGTGGCATCTCTTAAAGCAAGAAGAATCAGAAAGATAGACCTTGGATGTATCCGTTATACGAATAAGAAAGGGGAGAAATGCAGACGTTATTTCCTCAACTGCATCAATATAGGATTGATTGCTGCCATCATGAACCTGAGAAGGAAAACTCATCACATGTTTGGCTCCCGTACGCTGTCGTTCCTCTGTTCTTTCATCCTGATGATCTTCCAGCGTCTGGATTATAAGATGCATATTAAAATCAATTCAGATGTCATCAAGCGCAGGGTAATGACCATGTGCGTCGGTAATGCAACGGGTTACGGACAAACTCCTAATGCTGTGCCATACAATGGTTTGCTGGATGTTTCTGTGGTTTATCATCCGCAGATGACGCAACTCTTTGAGGGTATTTACCTCTTTGTGAAAGGTAAGTTCCTGAATCATAAGAGTGTGCATCCTTACCGTACCAGAGAAGTGGAGGTTTCATCCAATGCCCTGATTGGTATTGATGGCAGATTGATGAATACGCCGGTAGGACCTTACCAGATTACCGTTATTCAGGAAGTTGTCAATTTCCTGATTCCTGCGTAGTAGGAGGTCGTGAATAAAATTTAACTGTATACGCTTTGAAAGGACAATGGCTTTCATTGATGCTTTTGCCCTTTCAAGGCATATTGTGTTTTTTATCCCCTTTCTGCAATATTCTTCAGTTCTTCCTCATTCAGGATCTTTATTTTTCTTACGTTCGTACTGATAAGGCCTTCCGTCACGAAGGAGGATAGGGTGCGAATACAGTTACTTGTCGTCATATTGGCAATGTTGGCTAAATCTTCACGGCTCAGACTACAATCCAGGGTGCAACCGTCTTTAGCCAGTCCATAAGAATCCAATAGGAAAAGAAGAGCGTCGGCAAGGCGGGCACGGATGTGCTTTTGGGTGAGATTGACAGTGCGGTCGTCTGATTTACCGATTTCAATACTCAGGTATTTGATAAAATAAAAGCCGATGTTGTAACTGCTCTGCAGCATCTTCATGAGAACCTTCATAGGAAAATGAGCCACTACACAGTTGTCTAAAGCCATTGCTGCAGTTCTGTAGGCTTCATTGGCAAAATAGGCACGGAATCCCAGAAATTCACTAGGTTTGATAACGCGGATTATCTGGCTTTTTCCGTTGATTCCATCCTTGTAAATCTTCACCTTTCCTGCAAGCAGACACATGGCTTCTTTGGGAATAGTACCATTTTCATATATGATTTCACCCTTCTTGTATTTGGTGACTTGTATATACGTTTTCATCATCGCGAGCTGTTCACCCTTGATGCCGCCCCACAAGTTTGCCACTTCCTTGGCTGCACTATCTGTATTCCAAATCTTATGTTTTGCCATTATCCTTCTTGTTCGTTTTGTTTATATTGGTTTAAAACCGTGTGCAAAAGTACATAAAAAAATCCACATAAATGAAAAAAATAAGCAAAAAATATGTTCTATAACATATAAAATGAAGATTTTAAGAAAAAGTCGCGCTTTTTCCTTTGCTATACCATTATTTTTTCTTACCTTTGAATGCAAAATAGATTAAAGTCAATAATTTATAAACCTTAATATAGATCTATGAGTTATCTAAAATTCGAAAAGGCCCTAATGACTAACTTACAAGAGTCATTGCCAAAGGAGTTGTTAAGAACAAACCGCTCGGGTGCTTATTCGTGCTCAACGATTGTAGACTGTAATACGCGAAAGTATCACGGATTGCTTGTCGTTCCGGTTCCAGAACTGGACGATGAGAATCATGTGCTCTTAAGTTCGCTCGATGTTACGGTGATTCAGCATGGCGCTGAATTCAATCTCGGCTTGCACAAGTACCAAGGCAATAATTTTAGTCCGCTCGGCCATAAGTACATTCGTGAATTTGATTGCGATAAGGTGCCTACTACACTTTATCGCGTAGGTGGTGTTATCCTCAAGAAAGAGGTCGTTTTCCAGCATTATGAGAATCGTATTCTGATTCGTTATACTTTGGTAGACGGACATTCTGCCACCACACTTCGTTTCCGTCCATTCTTGGCTTTCCGTAGCGTTCGCCAGTTTACTCATGAGAATTCAACAGCTTCTCGTGACTATTCTGCTATAGACAACGGAATCAAGACTTGCATGTATGCTGGTTATCCTGACCTTTATATGCAGTTCTCTAAGAAGAACGAGTTTAAATTCTGCCCAGACTGGTATCGTGGAGTAGAATATCCAAAGGAGCAGGAGAGAGGTTATGCTTCTAATGAAGACCTCTATGTTCCAGGATATTTCGAAATGGGTATCAAGAAGGGCGAGACTATCGTCTTTTCTGCAGCTACTTCTGAAATCAAGACCAGTAGCTTGAAGAAACTTTTTGACACAGAGGTTGACGAGCGTTCGCCTCGCGACAACTTCTTCCATTGTCTGGTCAATGCTGCTCATCAGTTCCATCGTCGTGAGAAGAATGATGACCGCTATATCCTTGCCGGTTATCCATGGTTCAAGTGCCGTGCCCGTGATACGTTCATTTCTCTTCCTGGTCTTACGCTCTCTATTGAGGAGAACGATTACTTTGAATTGGTCATGAAGACTGCCATGCGCGGATACTATGAGTTTATGGAGGGCAAGCCTCTTACAGCTCATATTACTGAGATAGAGCAGCCTGACGTGCCACTTTGGGCAGTCTGGGCTTTGCAGCAGTATGCCAAGGAAACCTCTAAGGAAGAGTGCCACAAGAAGTATGGCCAGTTTATCAAGGACGTGATTCGTTTCATCCAGGACAACAAGCATCCTAACCTGGAATTGAAGGAGAACGGCTTGCTCTATACCAATGGAAGAGACAAGGCTGTTACCTGGATGAATTCTACCGCCAATGGCCGTCCTGTGGTTCCTCGTACCGGATATATTGTTGAGTTTAATGCTCTGTGGTACAATGCATTGTGCTTCTGTGCTTCTTTGGCAGGGGCAGTAGGTGAGGAGGCTGACCAGCAGGAATTGCTGGCTCAGGCAGAGATTACCAAGAAGTCGTTTGTAGATACATTCCTCAATGAATATGGCTATCTTTACGATTATGTAGATGGTAACATGATGGATTGGAGTGTTCGTCCAAACATGATATTCCCAGTAGCCTTCGACTATTCACCATTGTCTCAGGACCAGAAGAAGAAGGTACTTGATATCTGTACCCGTGAACTCCTGACTCCTAAGGGATTGCGTTCTCTTTCTCCAAAGAGCGGTGGCTATAATCCTATCTATGTAGGACCTCAGACCCAGCGCGACCATGCTTACCATCAGGGTACAGCATGGCCATGGCTTTGCGGCTTCTATATGGAGGCGAGTCTGAAACTCTATAAGCGTACACGCTTGAGTTTCGTTGAGCGTCAGATGGTAGGTTTCGAAGACGAGATGTCTTATCATTGTCTCGGTACTATCAGTGAGCTCTTCGATGGCAACCCACCATTTGCAGGTCGAGGCGCCACATCTTTCGCCATGAATGTGGCAGAGATTCTCCGTGCGCTCGAATTACTAGAAAAGTATCAATATTAATATAAGGAGGACGCTATATGAAAGTATTAATGTTTGGATGGGAGTATCCTCCTCACGTATTTGGTGGCTTGGCTACTGCCAACTTTGGTATCTCTCAGGGCTTGCATGCCCAGGGTGATGTCGATATTACATTGTGTCTGCCTCATCCTTTCGGTGATGAGGACCGCAGTGCATGTAAATTTGTGGCTATGAACAGTGTGCCTATTGCTTGGCGTGATGTAAATCACGACTATGTACAGCAGCGCGTAGGCAACATTATGGATCCTGATGACTATTTCCGCTACCGTGACCACATCTATGCTGACTTTAATTATATGAACGTGAATGACCTCGGCTGCATGGACTTTGCCGGTGGTTATCCATCTAATCTCCACGACGAGATCAACAACTACAGTATCATTGCCGGAGTTGTTGCCCGTAGCGAAGAATTTGATATTATCCACGCCCACGACTGGTTGACATTCCCTGCTGGTATTCATGCCAAGCGAGTGAGTGGAAAGCCATTGTGCATTCACGTACATGCTACCGATTTCGACCGCAGCCGTGGTAAGGTGAACCCTACCGTATATTCTATCGAGAAAGACGGTATGGACAATGCCGACTGTATCATGTGTGTATCTGAGTTGACTCGTCAGACAGTTATTCATCAGTATCACCAGGATCCACGCAAGTGCTTCGCCATGCACAATGCCGTTTATCCATTGAAGCAGGAGTGGCAAGACATTCCACGTCCTAACCATAAGGGTAAGGAGAAGGTGGTAACCTTCCTAGGCCGTCTCACCATGCAGAAGGGTCCTGAGTATTTCGTAGAGGCAGCCAATATGGTATTGCACCGTACCCGCAACGTGCGTTTCTGCATGGCAGGTTCGGGTGATATGATGGACCAGATGATTTATCTGGCAGCAGAACGCGGCATTGCCGACCGTTTCCACTTCCCAGGCTTTATGCGTGGCAAGCAGGTATACGAATGTCTCAAGGATAGTGATGTCTATGTCATGCCATCAGTGAGTGAGCCTTTCGGTATCTCTCCTCTGGAGGCGATGCAGTGTGGCACACCTACTATCATCTCTAAGCAGAGTGGTTGTGGAGAAATCCTTACCAACTGTATCAAGGTTGACTACTGGGATATTCATGCCCTTGCCGATGCCATCTACAGCATCTGCCACAACGAGAGTCTGTTCGACTATCTCTCTGAGGAAGGCAAGAAGGAAGTTGACCAGATTACCTGGGAGAAAGTGGGAGCCCGCATCAAAGACCTCTATCTCAAGACTTTGGGGTGGAAGTAATTTTTAATGTTAAAGGGCTAATCATAAAGTTCAAAGTTCAAAATTTAAAGTTCAAAGTATGAAAACAATTTGTTTATATTTCGAGATACATCAGATTACCCATCTGAAACGCTACCGCTTCTTCGATATCGGTACCGATCATTACTACTATGATGATTATGAGAATGATCGTAGCATCAACGATATCGCTGAGCGTTCATATATGCCAGCCTTGAATGCCATTCAGGAGATGATTGAGAAGAATGGTAAATCTTTCAAGGTGGCTTTCTCACTCTCTGGTGTGGGTATGGAGCAGTTGGAACTCCACGCTCCTCAGGTGATGGAGAAACTGCAGGAGTTGAACAGCACTGGCTGCGTGGAATTCCTCGCAGAGCCTTATTCTCACGGTCTTGCTTCATTGGTTAATGAGGCTAGCTTCAAGGATGAGGTGAAGCGCCAGTGCACTAAGATCAAGGAATGTTTCGGCAAGGAGCCTACCGTACTCCGCAACTCTTCTCTCATCTATAGTGACGAGATTGGTGCTCAGGTAGCTGATATGGGCTTCATGGGTATGTTGACCGAGGGTGCTAAGCACGTATTGGGTTGGAAGTCTCCACACTATGTTTATCATTGTGCCATGAACCCAAAGCTGAAGCTTTTGCTTCGCGATGTTCGTCTGAGCGATGACATTTCTCTGCGTTTCAGTAACAGTGATTGGGAAGGTTATCCTCTCTTTGCAGACAACTACATGAATCAGATTGCTGCTTTCCCGGAAGAGGAGCAGGTTATCAATATCTTCATGGAGCTTTCTGCTTTGGGTATTGCCCAGCCTTTGTCTAGCAATATTCTCGAGTTCCTGAAGGCGCTTCCACAGTGTGCTAAGGACCGTGGTATTACCTTCTCTACTCCTACCGAGATTTTCCAGAAGATGAAGTCTGTAGGCGAAATCAACGTTCCTGATACATTGAGTTGGGTAGACGAGGAACGTGATGTCAGCTCATGGCTCGGTAACCCAATGCAGCGTGAGGCTTTCAACAAGCTCTATAGCGTAGCCGACCGTGTTCGCATAGCCAACGATCCTCGTATCAATCAGGACTGGGATTATCTCCAGGCTAGCAACAACTTCCGTTTCATGACTACCAAGCCAAGTAACGTAGGTCTGGACCGCGGTTTTTACTCTAGTCCTTTTGATGCTTTCACCAACTATATGAACATTCTTGGTGACTTCATCACTCGCGTCAACAACCTTTATCCTGCTGAGGTGGATAATGAGCAGCTCGAGAGTCTTCTCACTACCATCACCAACCAGGACGAGGAGATTGAGATGAGAGACAAGGAAATTACACGTCTTCAGGCTAAGATAGAGAAGATTGAGAAGGAAGTGGTAAAACTTCGTGGCGACAAGCCTGCTGCAGCCAAGAAGCCAGCAGCCAAGAAGGCTCCTGCTGACAAAAAGACAACAGCTAAGAAGGCTGCTTCTAAGAAGGAGGGAGCTAAGCCTGAATAAAAATAGTTCTATTTTAAATAAAAAGCCCAGAGGGATAATCCTCTGGGCTTTTTTAATCTCTATTTCATTTCTACACGTGGAAATCGTGATAAAATTCTATTCTTTATGTTTAGCGAACGAAAAGGAGACAGGAAATGAAAAAAGACCGTAATCTCAAGATTCTTAATCCTAGATTACAGTCTTTAATTAAATAGTTTCTTTGTGTATGTCGTGGTATTTATAAAAAATCCTTCATCAAATCTTGTCTTAATAACCAGGATTCTGGTCTGCTGATGTCAACATATCGTTGGCATCAATAGCTGCCTGTGGGATAGGACGTAGAAGTTTTTCTCCTATATACTGGGCAGCCTTATCTCCCATCTCGTGGTTATACTTGGTGCAGCGCTCCACCAAAGTCTTGGTTCTGCGCAAATCCATCCAACGTGCCCCGTTACCGAAGTTTTCACATGCACTTTCGTCCAAAATGTTGTCAATTGTTACAGTGCCGGTGAGTGCAGCAAGACCAGCACGCTGGTGAACCTCATTGAGACGAGCCAAAGCCTTATCATTAGCTCCAGCCTTCAGATAAGCCTCTGCTGCTACGAGATACATTTCTGGTAATGTGATGATATGGATGTCACGATAGCAGGTGTTGCCTTGATTCGATGCAGTCTGGCTGTCATCAAATTTCTTGCAAGGGTTAGAACCATATACCAACTGCTGGTTGTCATAGTATTCCATATCTTTGCCATCCATATTCTGTGCCTCCTTAGTCTGTGTATCCATAGGGATGCGGTAGGTATTAGCTCTGTTGGTTGGGTCTTCTTTCTTCCATGCCTCGAAGTCGGTATCGGTCTCATACCATGCTGAATAATAACGGGTTACAGGATAGCCCTTCAGACTTTCACCATTCTTATACCAAGTCCAATAACCAGTTCCTGCTGCATTGCCCTTATTCACATCTGGCAATTCCTTCATGAAGGTAGCATCGTAACGCAGGTCGCCCTTCTGAAAGCAATGCAAAGCATAGATTGTTGGCACATAGCTAGAGGTAGTTGCCTTGATAGGATCTTCGGCTCCACCCAAGTAGTTGCAGTAGTATGTGCTCCATGCTGTACCACCCGATGTTGTGTTGTTGGCTGTTGCCAGATCATATTCTACATCCCAGAGGAACTCTGCGTTATCATCGCCAGAACCATCTGCCTTCCAAAGGCTGGCAAATGGTGTGGTCAACTTTCTGCCTGCAATTACCTCATCGGCAAGAGAAGCTGCCTTGGCAAAGTAATCCTGCTTGCCGAGGTCCCATGCTGCTGAGAGATAGGTCTTGGCAAGGATAGCCTTGGCTGTTTCCTGACTGATGCGGCCACCACCCTTGGTAGCTGTAGATGCCTCGAGCACGTTCTTGCTGATGACATCTTCCAGCTCGCTGATGATGTAGCCATATACTTCTTCTGCAGAAGACTTTGGATATCCGGTTTCTGCAGAAGTGAGGAAATCCTTCATGATAGGAACACCGCCGAAGTTGTTCACCAGGAGATAGTACTCGTATGCTGCCAGTACGCGTGCCTCGCCCACGAGTTTGTTCTTCAAGGCATCATCTATCTTAGCGCTCTGTGCATAGTAAGATACAGAATTAGCAGCACGGATACCTGCATAGAGATAAGTATAGAGATTCTTAATATCACCATTTTCAGGAGTCAAGGTCTCATAAGTGTTCAATGCCTCATTCATCTTATTTCGGGCATCGGCATACATATCTGTACCTGCAGAAAAGCAGCTGGTGAATAGAGGTGCTGCATAGATGTTATGCAGACGCTGATAGGCATCATTTACCAAAGTGTTGAAGCCATCTTTGGTAGCGAAAGTTTGTTTGTCGCTCACATTCGACTTGTTTTCTGCGTCCAGGAAGTCGCTACAGCTGGTCATGGTGCTCATGCAGCAAGCAGCGAGAGCTACGCTATATAATATCTTTTTCATAATTGTTTCCTTTTTTATATGAAGTTTAGAACTTAATTGGGATGAAGCTTAGAACTTCAAGTTGACACCAAACTGATAGGTTACAGATGATGGACCACCGTTCTGCAAGCTCTGTGAAGCCCACTCAGGGTCGAAGCCCTTGTAGTTGGTGAAGCAGAATGGGTTCAGGATATTCATGTAAACACGAAGGTTTCTGATTCCAGCCTTGCTCACTACGTTCTTTGGCAAGGTGTAACCCAGGGTGATGTTTTTAACCTTGGTGAATGAAGTCTTCTGATACTGGAAGCCTTCTCCCTTGGCTGAACCCTTGTCACCGAAATAACCACCCATAGATGTATCGCTGTTGTTTGGATAAGGATACTTTCCGTAGTGGGTCTCTGTGGCGGTTGTAATCTCACCTGTCTCATGATTGATGATTGGTGCTCCTGCAGGGATGTAGTAATCCAACTTCATGTGGGCATTACCACGGTCGCTATACTTCATATACTTCTCGTGGAAATAGCTGCGTGACCAGAATCCGCTCTTTGTATAGAACATGATGGAGAAGTCGAAGCCCTTAAAATAGACATTGGTAGAGAGACTTCCTGTCCAGCGTGGATCGGTGCAACCATAAATCTGCTTATCACTGTCATCAATCTTACCGTCGTCGTTCCAGTCATTAACGGCTACCTGGCCTTCATACCACTTGTATTTCTTGCCATACTTGTCGTAGAATTCCTTTAGGGTATAGTGCTTGTCACCATTCATAGTATGCATTGTTACACCCTTGTCAGTGATAACTTCTGTGTGGGTATAGTCGCGGAGTACGTTCAATGGCTCGCCGATGAACCAGTTGTTGGCAACTTCATCAATCTTACCATTACTCAACTCTTTGATTTTGTTCCAGTTGCGGGCAAAGTTCACGTTGGCACTCCAAGAGAAATCCTTCTTGTTGATGATATTGAACTGCAAGCCCAACTCGATACCTCTGTTCTGGACAGAACCTACGTTGAAGGTAGATGTCTTCTCACCAGTTTCCAGAGGCACAGAGCGCGACATAATCTGACCATCAGAAAGACGGTTGTAGAAGTCGGCTGTCAAATTGATGCGATTCTTCAGGAAACTCAGGTCCAGACCGAGGTCAAATTCCTTTACCTTCTCCCAGATGAGGGCTGTGTTCACCAATCCGTTAGGGTGATAACCCTGTACTTCGGTACCACCGAGTGTCACGTATGTAGGACCTGTCGCAGAAGCGATGGTTACATAGTCGCCCACATTGTTGTTACCTGTAACACCATAAGATACACGGAGTTTGGTATTATCAAGCCAAGAACTGAACTGCTTCATCCATGCCTCATCAGAGATGCGCCATGCCGCAGCTACAGATGGGAACCATCCCCAGCGGTTGCCATCGGCAAAACGGGAGCTGCCATCGGCACGGAGTGTGGCTGTTGCCATATATCTTCCCTTGTAAGAATAGTTGGCACGGAAGGCGAATGACTCCAAAGATGACTCGTTGTATTTGCTGGAGAGATTCTTATCACCGCTAGCTGAACCCAGATTGTGGAATGTAGTATGATCGTTGGCGATACCCTTAGCCTCTTCGTATTGATACTCAGTATTGCTTTTATAGAGTGAGAAGAGGGCCATGGCACCAATGTTGTGGTCACCAAAAGTCTCGTTATAGTCTATTTGGTTATCCCAGGTCCAATCCATTCGGCTGGTGTTTGCAACAGATGCAAAGTTGGTCTTGTTCTTCTGATAGTAGGTAGAACCTACATCGTTGCCCTCGTTGATACCTGTGGCATAGAAGATGCCCTGGCGCTTGTGAGAATAGTTTGGAGAGAAGGTTGTCGTAAACTTCAATCCCTTCATAATATTGGCACGTAGATACAAGTTACCCATCATGGTATATTTCTTGGTCTCATTGGTATAATTACCATCATAGAGGTCAATCAATGGGTTGTATGTCGAGGTAAACTGAGCATCTGAACCAAAGGCTGCTTTGGCTCCTGGGTTAGGAATCAAGTTGCCATCAGCATCTGTAGGAGATACGAATGGGTTGAAATAGAATGCGTTTACGTATGGTGAATAAGTTCCATCAGTACATACGTCTTCTGTACTGCTCATAGATAAGTTGACAGAGAATCCTGCATCAAATATCTTGGAAAGCTTGGCATCCATGGCACCCTTCAGATTGAAACGCTCATAGTCATTGCCTTTGAATACGTTTTCCTCGCCCTGATAACCCATACCTACACGGTAGTTTACCTTATCTGTAGCACCTGCAGCACTGATGAAGTGGTTCTGCTGAGCAGCTGTGCGGGTTACCATCTTCTTCCAGTCGTAACCGTCGAAGCTTGGATCCATCATTAGTTCGTAAAGCTTTGAATCCTTGTAGCTGGTTCCTCCCTTGCGGGTCAGAAAGGCTGAATTCAAGTCGGTATCCTTTATGATGTAGTGTGGATGTCCATCGGCATCAACACCCTTACGACTTGAGCCATCGTAGCTCTTACCATCGAGAGTGGTATATCTGGCAAAACGGTAATCCATGAATTCATTGGCACCCATCAATTCCGGCATGCGGGCAAGCTTTTTTACGCCATAATATCCATCGTAGGAGATGGTGGCCTTCTGAGCCTTGTCTGCGCCCTTGCTGCCTTTGGTAGTAATCATGATGACACCGGCAGAAGCACGGGAACCGTAGATGGCGGTAGATGAAGCATCTTTCAATACATCGATGCGGTCGATATCGTCTGGATTTAGGAAGTCCATGTTGTCACAAACTACACCATCGATTACATAGAGAGGCTGAGCCTGCTTGTTGATTGAAGCCTGACCACGAACCTGGATATTGAAGCCTGCGCCTGCACGGCTACCTGACTGGGTAATGTTGACACCAGGTACTGAACCCTGCAAAGACTCTGCGAGATTGGTTGTGCCACGAGCTGCAATCTTATCAGAGTTGATAGATGCAATAGAACCGGTGACATCTCTCTTACGCATGGTGCCGTAACCCACAACAACGACCTCGTCAAGAGCTGCGTTGTCATCTTCGAGTGTAATGTTCCATGACTTTTGACCTCCTACTTTGATTTTTTGTGTTTTGCAGCCTACATAGCTGAATGTAAGAACCGTGTTAGGTTCTACGTTTTGGATAGTAAAGTTACCATCCAAGTCTGTGATTCCGCCAGCTTTACCGTTTTGGTCGGTAATGGTAACACCAATCATTGGCTCGCCATTAGAATCCTTCACCGTACCCTGTATTGTTTTCTGTTGTGCAAACGCACCAATACAAACAGAGCCTAAAGCAAGTGCCATGCTGGCACGTTTAAGTTGTTGATACATAATGATGTTGTTTTATAGGTTATATTACTTTTAAATATTTGTTTGGTCTTTTGAATTTACAGGCAATTGTTGTCGTGTATTATTCTTCTAGATCAATAGGAATCAGAGATTATTATTTAGATTTTCTTTGATTTCGCCGTCAAAAGTAATAAAAATATCGTTATCTTGTATGGATTTTAATGGAAATTGTTACGTAAACGTTTTCGCAATTCTGTAGAATTACCAGATTTCTTAGTACCAAAATAAGTGAACAGAACCCCCCGCAGGCAGAAAAATCATCTGCCTGCGGGGTAAATAGGGGTTATTTTTCGAAATGTATCCAGTCGATGTCTAAGAAGGCGGCATCGTTCTTCTTGGCTGTGCGGGTATTGAAGAAACCTAGCTTGGCTCCAATCCATTTGCCTTCGCGCATGGTGAATGGATTGCCAATCTTGGTAAACTTCTTACCATCCAGACTGTAGCTCCATTCGGCAATGCCTTGAATCTGGTTAGCGATTCCCTCGCTGTGAACCTTTACACGGAGCCATACATCCAGAGTAGCGATGCGGGATGAAGGTATATCATCTATCGCATACTTCACGGTGTAAGGTTTAGGCAGCTTGCTGGTCTTGATGGCTACCTGCTTTATCACCTTCTCTTCCTTTCCTTTGTCAGCTTTTTCACAAGTTACATATTGCAATACAACACCTTCTTCCTTGGTGTCTACAAACTTGAGGGCTGCATAATCCATTCCCTGCATAATCATACCTGCGCTTTCGCCCAACACCTTATCTTTCTCCTTGTAAGCCTCGGTGCGGTTAGGAATGAACTTTACCTTGGCTGTGGCTGTAAAGTTCTCGGTAGGAACCTTCTGGAGCAGGAGATTAGGAAGGTCGTAAAGATTTTTGGCGCCTTCAATCTGCTCAACACCATATAGACGCAACTTTGATTTCTTGGCATCGCAGAAATACCAGTAGTGGCTGTAAGGACCGTTCCACTGCCATTGCAGACCGAGGTCTATGCTGTTGAAATCATCCGATTCCTTAGGCTGGAAGTTTCCGCTTGATGGCAAGTTGGGCTTCTTCCATTGCTGAACTGGATCGCCGCATCCGTCACCGTCCTTGTCGTCTCCGATAACCAGCCAGTCGTTTACCCATTTGGCAGGCTGCAGATGAACCACACGACCATAGGCATGCTTATCCTGGAAGTGGAGGAACCAGTCTTCACCGTTCTGTGTATCTACCCAAGCACCTTGGTGAGGGCCGTTCACCTTCTTGTTCTTTCCCTGAGCCATACCAACATACTCCTCGTAAGGACCGTATGGATTCTTGGAACGCAGTTCTACCTGCCAGCCATACTTCACTCCGCCTGCAGGGCTCATGATGTAATAATAGCCGTTGCGCTTGTAGAATTTGGTGCCCTCAATGGTAGGTTGGTCTTCATGGCCGTCATATACGATGCGTGAAGGACCGATAACCTTGGTGCCGTCTGGTGACATTGGAGCTACGAATAACACCGACTTGATACCGGCTCTGGAACCGGCGCATCCATGTGAAAGATAAGCCTTGCCGTCTTCATCCCAGAGAGGGCAGCAGTCGATAAGACCTTTTCCCTTCATCACCCAGGTGATAGGCTCCCAAGGACCGCGTGGATCTTGTGTCTTGGTCATGAAGAGTCCCTGGTCTGGATCACCGCAGTAGATATAGAACCATCCGTCATGGTAGCGGATGGATGGTGCCCATACGTAGTTACCATGCTGAACCTTCTTGCGCCAATCCAGTTCGGTGCCCTGGTATTCAGGCAAAACCGGATAGTCATCGAGTAGGGCAGCACCGATAATCTCCCAGTTTACCAGGTCGGTGCTGTGCAGAATCTGCAAGCCAGGGAAACACTGGAAGGAAGAGGAAGTCATATAGTAGTCATTGCCCACACGGCATACGTCAGGGTCTGAGTAGTCGGCGTCAATTACCGGGTTGCGATACATTCCGTTCTTCAGGTTCGGATTCCATGTCTTGGATACTGCTTTCTGGGCATTCACGCTCAGTGCAGAGAGCGGAGAACTCAATGCGATGGTGGCGAGAATGCACAGGAGTGAATGATATTTTATTTTCATTGTTACCGATGTTTAAATGAATTATTTAGCTACGTATTTCTTGTTATTGTAGATATAGATACCTTTTTTGAGACCTTGCAGGTCTTCTGCCTTGGCATTGAGCTTTACCATGCGACCGCTGAGGTCGTAAATGTTGTTATTGTTTACCTTGGCGGTTAAAACAACATTGTTGATACCGGAACTAGTTACCTTTACACCTTTCAGAGTGATAATCCAAGCGGCTTGTGCATCTTGTGGTGTGAAGGTAAGAGCGCCTGTAGCTGGAGTGTCTAGAGTAATATCAAACATTGTGCTCGTATCCGTTTGGGTTGTACGGCTAGGGAACACATATTTATCGCTGGCAAAGGTTGTTCCGTTCAGTTCGCCGAGATAGCAGGTCTTGTTGTTTTCATTGGCATATCCTGCAAATGTAGCCGATGTAATGGTAATATTCTCGGGCAGGTTGATGGTAAACTGTACGCCCTTGCTGTACTTGATGGTATTGTTTTTAGCTGTAGCGTAACCTTTGCTGCTCTCTATGCTGCAACCGTTATTGAACGTCCATGGTGATGGATCTGCGGTTGAAGAAGTGCTGGTTGATGCATCCAGAATATAGCTTATTTCTGTTGTCTCACCTGGGTTTGGAGTGGGATCTGGATTTGTACCTGCCCCTGTAGCATCACACTGGTCGTCTACTGTAGAATCGTACTGGCGAACCCAGAGTTTGCCAGACTGGCATGTAATCTTAGAGTTGTTCTTGAATACGAGATTATCTACGAAACGGATATCGATACCTGTCTTTGCCGAAATCTGCACATTGTCGAGTGTTACATTCTTGATATGACTCTCAGGACGGCCAACCAGGAAGATGGCTTTGCCATCGCAAACATCTGTTGTCTTCACGTTCTGAAGCAGGATACCATTGTATGTTGGGGATGTGCTATCCAAAACTCTTGCATTTGCCTTATCTACGGCAGGATCGCTGTTGTAGTTCTTGTCGTAGTAGCAGTCGATTGAGAATGGGTTCTTCACCTTGGTCATGGTGAAGTTGGTGAACTTCCAGTCCTCCTCGCCACCGCCACGCAGCGTACCATCACTGTTGATACCCGTTTTCATGCGGATACCGGCAGTTGTACCATTCATGGTGATGTTGTCGAACCATACATGCTTGATGTTCTTGGTGTAGCTACCGATAGAAGCACCATGTCCTGTACCGAACTTGCAGTTCCAGACATGGATGTACTGTGCATCATTGTCGCAAACCACGTTATCATCACCTGTACTGATGTTGCAGTTATAGATGTTCATGTGATGACCCCAGATGGAGATACCGTCTGTGTTATGAGAAGGCTGCTCTGTCTTGGTTTCAGAAGAAGGGTTATAGATGGTTACATCATGAACAGTACCATTGTTTGCACCATTGCTGTTACTCAAGGTGATGTTGACACCCGGAGTATTTTGAACCTTGAGATTGCGAATCAGGAATCGGCTGCCTTTCTCGAAGCGGATCATGGCTCCGGGATTGAATGTCTCCTTATTGTCGCGAGCCTTCCACCAGCGGGTTCCCTGTCCATCAATGATGGAAGTCTCATTTTCACCCTCTATGACAATGTCGCTTTGGTTCTTGTTCTTGCAACCGATAAAGATCGTTTTGTTGTTAGGCGCCTTGCCATATTCCACGAGCTTCAAGGTGGCTCCAGCGCAAAGGTGGAGTACAGTCTTTGACTTGATGCTGAGCACCTCAGTAGTGCTTGTCATCTGGTCTTTACTTCCAAACATCCAGGTACCCGCAGGTATTACGACCATACCGCCAGTTGAAGGAACAGCATCAAGAGCTTTCTGGATAGCCTTGGTATTATCTGCAGCAGATGTAGAGGCGCCATAATCCTTGATGTTAAACGTATTTGCCGAAGTGATAGCAGGCAACTGAGGCAAGTTGACTGCAGTCCAACCCACAGGGGTGTTCTGTGCGTTCTGCTCAGCAGTGATGCCGGCGAAAGTTTGTGCCTTAGCAAAGAAAGGCACAGCCATGAGTGCTGCGAGCACGATGGTTTTGATCATTTTTCTATTCATATTTTTAGGCTTAATTTCTTTTTGGCAAAGTTACTACTTTTCTTTCAATAACTCATACTATCAGTGTAGAAAAACCACGAAAACGATTACGCAATTCATCAGCCTTATCTTTATGAATCATGATTGGAAACAAATAAGTGCAATACCCGCACCGGGCATTGCACTTTAATATAATTGATAGTAGGATTACTTCCACTTAGAAGCACCTGCTTCACTGTCAAGACTTGCGTTGAACTTGAATTCACCATTTGCTGGAGCAGTCCAAAGTTCAGTCTCAGAACCCTTGAAGTCGATAAGACCTTCAATACCATATGTAACAGCGTCTGCACCTATTGGTGTGTAAGCAAAGTTAGTCTTGTATGAACCTGCAACAGAAAGCACTGTGCTTGCACCATTCAGAAGAACACTTCCCTTAGCGCCTGGTGTGTAAAGCTGAAGTTTTGCTCCTGCACTTCCGTCTGTAGCCATAGAAGGACCAAAGATGCTGTTGGTGATGTTCAAGTTTGCTGCATTTGTAGCAAAACGGAACAATGGTGTGTTAGCATTTGCTGTAGTCTCCATTGGAGCATAGCAGAATGTACAGTTGTTTACATTTACAGTAGGAGCCTGGGCAGTCTTACGTAAGTCGCAAAGCATAATAATGTTTGTAATAGTACAATCATCGAATGTTACGTTGCGGAAATCTCCACCCTTATCTGCGATAGTTACAACACCCTGATCACCGACACCATCAATTGTACAACCCTTGAAGGTAACGTTCAGGAAGTTGTCGTTGTTCTTCTGACCTCTTACTACACCACGGAAACCGCGGATGTAGCAATCGTTGAAGATGAGTTCACTGATGGTAGAACCAGTACCGCTGACATTGATAACCTGACGGCCACCGAAGCCCTTATCTTTACCAGCGAGGAATGCATCCTTATCAGCTTGCTTATCGCTAATCATATCGATGCTTTCGAACTTCACCTTATCGATATTAACACCCTTCTTGACGTTCATACCACCAGAGAAGGTGAACTGAGCGTTGCCACCCAATGTCATACCGGTAATGAAGGTGATATTGCGGTCGAGACTGATAGAGTTGTTGATCTTGTATTCCTGTTCACCACGGAGGATGATAGTCATACCGTCCTTAACCATATTCCAGAATTCTGCAGTCTTCAATGTATCCTTAGCTTCCTTAGCATCCCAGTTGCGGGTATCCAACCACATGCCTTCTCCATACTTCTCGTCGAAGTTGACGCTAGCCTTGGTTGTAGCTGTTGTTTTACCTGCATAGGTAGTATTATTGAAGTCAGAAGAACTGTCGTATGTCTTGAATGTGTATGATGTTTCTGGCTGCAAGCCATAAACATCTACATATCCCTGAGCATATTCGGCATCGCTAACTTTAACAGAGATTGTATCATGGTTTTCTGCTTCTTCAGCAGGGCAAGCCATTACATACTTGATTTTCTGGCCACCTTCAGCCCAGGATACACGAGCAGCGTTATCAATAGCCTTGGCACCAGAAACCTTTGTTGGGTAGTTGATGCTCTGAGCCTTTACCTCATAATACTCAGATTCCTTGTTGTTGCCAATACACTTGATTCTTACACCATACTTCTCGTCCCATCCTAAGTCATCGAAAGTATAGGTATCATTCTCTGTTGTGGCTTTCTTGATTACTTTCAGGTGATTTGTGCCATCCTCATCTGTAGATGTCACAAGACCCAATTCCAACTCATAACTGGTGGCACCTTGAATCTTATCCCATTCTACCTTCAAGGTATTTGAGTTGACAGTTGCGCTTGCAATTGGACGGAACAAACGAGGTGCATCGCCCAAGTTGTCATCGTCGCTACAGCTTACCATTGTGGTACCAACTGTAGTAGCGAAAAGCATAGACAATATATATTTATTGTATTTCATAATTACTTACTTTTATTTGTTATGGACTACATAACCCGATTTACTTGTTGCGAATAGCATAACCTTCGTTAGACAATACACCGTTTGAAGAAGCAATGTTGTCCTTAGGGATAGGCAAGATATATGGAGTTACCTTTTTGCGGAGAGGCTCCATGTCTTCTGCACCTGTTGTCACAACTCCGTCTGTCAAACCAAACCATGAGTATAAGAAAGCCTCATTCATGACACCCTTCTTGATTGTGTTGCCATCTGCGTCGGTTCCATACTTTGTGTTTGTTGTTGGATCAGTATCACTGACAGACATGTATGTATCCAAGAACTTGATATATTTCAAACCATCGAAAGAAGCTCCCGCAGTCTTGATGTCATCATCTGCAAGTGTTGTTGCCTCTTTGTATGGGCTTGCACTGTTATCACGATAAGTGAAATAGTTGTTCTCGAACTGAATCTCGCCATTTACATAGTTGTAGTAGAGGCGTGGTGCGATGCCCATATCAACAATTTCTTTAGTCTTGTCGTAGACGAATTCACCACCCTCCAGACGGAGCTGGTTATAGTTCATAGTTACGTCACGAACCCACTCCAGAGTATTAACGATGGCATCTGAGTAGTAGTTCCAACGAACGAGGTCGAACTTGCGGATGCACTCGCCACCAAACTCCCAAGCACGTTCGTTGATGATAGCTTTCTTGAAAGAGTCGTGATCGTTGAGATTATCAACATATTCATTCACCATCTCGTTCTTGTTGGTTGCATTTGCAAAGGCACGGTTACGAACTCGCTTCAACATCTCCTTTGCCTCAGCAGTAGGACCATTGTTGATTTCGTTATCAGCTTCAGCGAGGAGTAACAATACGTCAGCATATCGCAGGATAGGGAAGTTGATACCAGTACCCTTAGATTCAACGTTGTTGACACTCAAATCCATGCGGCACCATTTAGCTGGCTGGATGTTGACGCCATCCACTGCTGCCTGCTTGTTGTCGTACAACCAACGGTAGTTAGCACATGTAGCCTTCAGACGCTGGTCTTGTGCATTGAATGAGCATGCATAGCTTGGAGTCAGGTTGGTATAAGTAGTACCAGCACCCTTAGAACTTGAAACTACGCTCAAGCCAAGACACCAACCGATGTCACCACCTGAGTTTGGAACATAACCCATCTCGAACAATACATCACCATTAGCTGGGTTGCAGCCGTTGATTTCATTATCAAAAATCTGCTTGAAGTTGTTGTTGAGCTGACGGTCCTTCAAGGAAATCAACTTCTTGGCATAAGCCTTAGCAACCTTGTAGTAATCGTCTGCAGAAGTAGCTGTAGCCTCGTTACCATTCTCATCTACATAATGTACAGTATATTCATCGCCTGTACCTGTGCTGCGGGCCATTGTACCATTAGCCTGCATAGAGTAACCTGCACGGAACATAGCCAACTTGGTAATGAAACCGAGAGCGAACTCACGGTTCATACGCTCTACTGTAGCTTTGCTGCTCCACTGCATCTCACCCTCATTGTTGATGAGGTCCTGAATCAAGTGAGTATAGATGATGTTCTTGTCTGTACGTGGATCATTATGCATATCGTCCTTAGATGTAGGAGTTGTAGCAAATGGCACGTCACCCCAGAAGTTACACATCAGGAAATACCAGTATGCACGAAGACAGATAGCCTCACCATGAAGCTGCTTCATGTCAGCATCTCCGTTCTTGTAAGCATCGCTTGCCTCAATACCTTCAATACACTGGTTTGCGAAATCAATGGCTTTCTGGGTGTTGTTCCAGCAGTTCTTGATATCACCGAAGTATGATGGGTTCAGTGCCCAGATACCACGACGGGTAGTCTCAGAAGCTTGAGCCTTCTTGACGAAACCGATCTCTACGTCGGTATTCTGCATCCAGTTGGTGCTCATACGTGATGTATAAGTATCCTCGCAGAAGTAGGCATATACATGGTCTACCATCTTGCGGGCATCAGTTGCGTTTGAACACAGGTAGTTCAAATTGTCTGTAGACAAAGTCTCTGTGTCCAATAAGTCACTACAAGAGTTAAAACTTGCTCCTGCAATGAACATTGATATATATAGAAATATACGTTTCATAATTTGTATCTTGTTTTCTATTAGAATGAAATGTTTACACCTGCTGTCCAAGAGAATGACTTAGGATATGATGAGAAGTCGGCACCTGGAGTCAAACCGCTGGTCTTGCTGCCACGGATTGATGAGTTAACCTCTGGGTCATAACCTGAGTAGTTGGTCAAGCAGAACAAGTTTGTCAATGTGCAGTACATGCGTAGTGAGTTGCAAGCGAACTTCTTGGTCCACTCCTTAGGGAATGTGAAACCTACTGTCAAGTTCTGCAAACGGAGAAATGAACCATCCTCAACAGCCCATGATGAAGGTACAGGGTTGTTATCTGACAAAGTTGCTGCGCTCCAAATAGAAGCATTTGCATTCATATTCTTCAATGTCTCGTAATCTGTTACGATTTCACCTGTAGCCTGATCCATGTAAGTCCATGCCTTACCGCCCAAAGTTACAGGAGTCATTTCCTGACGGAGACTTGCGTATGTATTACGGTATGACTGTGATGTAACCATCTTGTCGAGGTTGTAAACGTCATTACCTACTACGAAGTTGAAGTTGGCAGTCAGGTCAAACCACTTGTATGTGGCGTTGAGGCCGAAACCACCCTGGAACTTAGGCTGGGTTTTACCGATGATGGTGCGGTCTGACTCTGAAATCTTCTTGTCACCATCAAGGTCTCTTACCTTCATTGCACCTGGACGGAGACCTGCCTTAGAACCTGCAGTAATGAATGAACCATCTACTACATCTTCCTTCAGGATATAGTTACCGCTCTTGTCAAATACGAACTGAGTCTTGCCGTTCTCATCGGTTGTGGTCTGGAAGTCATCAACAGTGTAGAAACCGTCGCAAACGAAACCATATACCAATCCGAGAGGCTGACCTACAACAACTCGGTAGTCGTCGTAACCGCGCATGTCGGTAGAGAAGGCACCAGAGTTGTAAGACTGGTAAGTCTGACCACCAGCCAACTTGTCAACTTTGTTCTTATTGAAACCAACGTTGAAGTTGAAGTTCAAAGAGTAATCCTTCTTGCGGAGGATAGCTGCATTCAAGTTCAACTCAACACCACGGTTAGATGTCTGACCGATGTTCTGCTGCATAGAAGTATAGCCGATTGCTGTTACAGGAGCATCGAGGAGCAGGTCCTTTGTGGTGTTCCAGTAGTAATCCAAGCTACCTGAGATACGCTCATCGAAGAAACCAAAGTCCAAACCAACGTTACGTGTAATGGTGGTTTCCCACTTCAATTCTGGGTTAGCCAACTGAGAATTGTTCAATGTATAGTGAGGGTTCTGCTGGTTACCTGCACCATAATATTTTCCGCTACCATAAGCCTTGTAAGTTGTCTCATACATGGAAGAGCTGATACGGTTGTTACCTGCTGTACCGTAAGAGAAACGGAGTTTCAGGTTAGACAACCAGTCCTTTGTATTTATCATCCAAGGCTCCTCTGCGATACGCCAACCCAATGCGGCAGCAGGGAAGTAGCCCCAACGGTTGTCCTTCACGAACTTAGAAGAACCATCGGCACGCATAGTGAATGTCAGCAAATAGCGGTCTGCATAAGAGTAGTTCAAACGACCGAAGAAAGAAAGAGTACGATCTTCCTGACCCAATGAAGAGTTGATGGTACGGGAACCTGTTGCACCTGAGTTTGATGCAAGACTTGCAAACATCTTCTCTGGAGCAATGTCCTTCTGGAAGTATTTAGCGATAACGCTGAGGCTCTCATTGTTTGTTGCTACATACTCCTGGCCAATCATGGCGTTCAGATTGTGTACCTTGTTAAATGTCTTGTTGTAAGTCAAGGTATGGGTCAGACGGAGCTTCCAGGTATCTTTCTTGGTCCATTCACCCATAGGAAGGCTACCGCCATCCTTTACAGCCTTGTCACTCAAAGCAGCATAATAATCTTTCTGCTGGAAGAAGGTGTAGTCGTAACCAGCCTCTGCACGATATGTAAAGTTCTTGAGGAACTTCCATGTAATGGCACCATTATAGTTGTAACGGCGTTCATTCTTTCTTCTCCAGTAGTCATTTACCTTATCCTGCAAACTGCGGGTAATAGAGATGTACTCATCATACTCATCGTCTGGAAGAGTTGAAGGATCGATGTCAAGCTGATCGTAGAGACCATTAACAGGACCCTTGGTAATAGCCTCATAAGAACGGATCTTGTAAGTACCACCACCTGTACCAACACCCTTGGTTGTAACATCAGCCAGACGCATACCGAAGTCGAGCTTCAAGTTCTTGCAAATCTCATGATTCAACTTGAAGTTTACATTGAAACGGTCGTAACCGTTGGTCTTCATCAAACTGTTGTCGTTGGTGTAAGTACCGCTGAGGTTGAACTTAGTCTTTTCAGAACCACCGCTAACACTTACGTTGTGAGACTGTGAGAGATCGTGATTGCCGAACATCTCGTTCTGCCAGTCATGCCCCTGCTGATACTGATACAAGTCGAGGTCTCCGAAAGAACCGAAACGCTTTTCGAAGCTACTGATATCAGATGTACCGCGGAGAGCAGCACGTTCATAGTTGTACATAACGTACTGATAAGGAGTCATGGTGTCAAGAGTCTTGGCGATGCTCTTGCCCTGAACGTAGCCATTGTAAGAAACAACTGTCTTACCAGACTTAGCGCCCTTGGTAGTAACCAGGATTACACCATTTGCACCCTGAGAACCATAGATAGCTGTTGAAGCAGCATCCTTCAATACGGTAATGTCCTCAATGTCAGAAGGAGCAATGTCACCGATGCTGGATACTGGGAATCCGTCTATGATGTAGAGAGGAGAGTTGTCGCCAGTGATAGAACCACCACCACGCACCTTGATGATCATTTCTGCATCAGGTGAACCGTCGGTAGTTGTAATCTGCACACCAGGCAACTTACCTGTCAAAGCTTCTGCTGCATTTGTAACAGGAACCTTGGTCAGGTCTTCACCCTTTACGGTAGCAACGGCACCTGTCAGATCCTTCTTTTTAACTGTACCGTAACCGATGACAACGACATCGTTGAGGGAGTTAGCTTCGTCCTCGAGCTTTACTGAAATGGTTGTTTTACCTGCAACATTAATTTCCTTTGCTTTCATACCGATGTATGAAATCTTCAGTTTCTTACTGCTGCCTTTCAAGTTTACTGTGAAGTTACCGTCAATGTCGGTCACGCCACCATTGCCAGCTACACCTACCTCCATGACAGATGCGCCTATGATTGGCTCGCCCGTATTGTCAGTAACAACTCCTTTTACCGTTTGCGCAGAGACGCTTGTTACCATGAACATGAGCGCACCTGCAAGCGCAATCTTCTTTCTGTTATAATTACCAGACATACACTTATAGGTTAGATTATACTATTATAAAAATTTGTTTTCTTACTCTCGATTTATACGTTTAAGTAGACAAAAAGCCCTGTGCAAAAATTACGCATTTATAGCGCTATTTTATACACAGTCTGTTTTTCCGCCTGCAAATATAGGTAAAAAAAATGAATTACGTTCAAGATTCACGTGAAAATAATACGTAAACGTTTGCTTAAAGATTGTTTTTAACATACCTTCCCCTAAAGGTAACTGCTCAGAACCCCTATGTGCATAACTTCATTCACTTCTGAAAGAGGCTCTTTCCACTTATTGCCTAACTATGGCACAATATTGCCCTCTACTGAGGCAACTTTTTGCCATTGCCGGGCACAAAATAATGCGTCGGGAGAAAAATTTCGGTAGGCCTTCCATCGCCATTCGGAATATGCTTTTCGGCTGCTGGAAGCGTGGTTTTGCACGTGAAAAACCTTACTCTCAATTTTACCCTTCACCTTTCACCTTTTCGCCGGTAACCCCGATAAACACTGGGGGCATGAGAGGTGAAGGGTGTTTTTGAATGTAGCTTTCTATCCACCGCTCCCTGAATTTTCTATCCAGTCTTCTCAACTCTGGATGCTAGAAAACTTTTATGTCTCACAATACGGGGTTAGCCGAAGGCTTACACTGAGTTGTTACGAAACGGAAAAGAGAGTGTGCCATAAATTCTTGACGCACTATCTTGTTGTTGATATATTACTGAAATATTATTGGAAAAGACAGTATAAGTTTTTGAGTTAATCAGCTTCTTCGGCCGCACAACAGCTGTTGTGCGCTTGCATATCAGCTGATATGCGCTTGCACAACAGGTGATGTGCATGTGGTAGTCAACTGTTGTGCGCTAACTGTTTTCTAGACTTATGAATCGCCCGTGTTCAGTATTCGTTTACTGTAACACGGGCGTTATTTTTTTTTTCGTTCTTCCTTTCGGACAATATACAAAGCTTTTATTTGTTCAATCCCTGCTGTTCCATTTCCAGGCTAGCCCAGATGAAAGGACCAACGCCCTTGGCATCGTTGTCGCGGATAGGCTCGCTCATGTAGTAGTTGAAGCTGCCATCGCGCTTGAAGTTTGGCTTCTTGACGTACGGACCAGGACCAGGGCCGAGACCACTTACAGAACAGCACTTGGTAAGACTGATGGTCTTGTCTGGGTTCACCTTGATGAACTGGTTCAGGATTCCGTTGTAAGCCTTTACACCGGCATCACGGTATTTCTCTGAGAGGTATCCCTTGCGGTAACCCTTGAGCAATACATAGGCAAACATGCTTGAAGCAGTACTCTCCAGATAGTTGCGAGGATCCTTGACGTCCATCACGTCATACCATACGCCTGTAGCCTTATCCTGGTATTTCACTACGCTAGCCATCGCCTTGTTCAAGAGCTTGATAACCTCATCGCGGCGAGCGTAATTCTCAGGCATTGCATCGAGACATTCGGTCATTGCCATTACATACCATCCCAAGGCTCTAGCCCAGGTATGCTGGCTCTTACCGTTCTCCTTGTCTGCCCAGAACTGCTCGTGAGTCTCATCCCAGGCATGCTTCCAGAGCTGGGTCTTCTCGTCGTAGGTGCGGAGGTCGGTCTTGATCATCTGGTCTACCGCATCGTTCAGATACTTCTCTGCCTTCTTGGGCTTCATGGTCTGTACGGCATAGTTGCAGTAGAAAGGCAAGCCCATGAAGATACCGTCGAGCCAAACCTGGTTGGCGTAGATAGCCTTGTGCCAGTAAACGCCTTCCTGGGTGCGAGGCTGGTTGACAAGCTGTTTGAAGAGAGTCTTCAAAGCTTTCTCAGTGCCCTTGGTAGGAGCAATGTTGTGCATACGGAGGATAAACTTGGCTGTTCGAACATTGTCGAGGTTGAAATCCTCATACTTGTAGCCGGTAATATTACCCTTCTCATCAATCATGGTCTTAGGATATTCCTTCAGATATTCGAGGATAGACTCATTGCCTTCCTTGTATGCTTCGTAAGTATCGAGCATACCTTCCATTTCGATGCCCATTACATAACTCCACTTTGGTTTCTTGCTGAAATCAAGGAGATAAGAATGAGGAACGCGCTTCATCTCGCTGTGGGTAAGCCACTCTGAATAGTTCTTGTATGGCTGCTCTCCTGCGTTGAGAACAAGAGAACCGTTGATGTAGAGGTTGTCGAACTTCACGTTGCGGGTCTTGCCTGTAATCTTGACTGGCTGCTTCTGTACACCGTCGAACTTACAGTTCTTGATGTTGATGTCGTAAACATTCTCTACAGCGTCACGGCCAATGATGAGAACACCATAGTTGCTCTTCTGGCAGGTAACGTCTTCTACATTCACATTGCGTACGGTTGGTTCGAAACCACGGTAGCAAACTTCCTTAGACTCGTAATCGAGGTTGATTTTTACTACAGCTTCGCCACACTGACCTACCTTGATACGGCGCATGTTGATGTTCTGAATCAGTCCGCCGCGGCAATTATTGGTCTTGATGCGGAGGATACGGTCCAGATGAGGAGAGTCCATCTCGCAGTCTTCAGCGTAGACATTCTCGCATCCGCCGGAAATCTCAGAGCCGATAACCACACCTCCGTGACCATCTTCCATCTTGCAGTTGCGGATGATGATGTTCTTGGAAGGCTGGTTCCAGAGACGACCGTCATTGTTGCGACCGCTCTTGATGGCGATGCAGTCATCACCAGTATGGAAGATACAGTTCTGGATGAGAACATTCTCGCATGCCTCAGGGTCGCAGCCGTCACCGTTAGGACCTTCGTTCCAGATGTAAACCCCATCTACGGTAATGTTCTTGCAGAGGAGAGGGTGGATAACCCAGAAAGGAGAGTTGATCATCTTGACATCCTTGATGAGGATGCGCTCGCTGCGAACGAAGTTGATGAGCTGAGGACGGAGCCCCTGACCCATACCGAACTTTCTTTCATCAAAGGCCACGCCGTCTTCAGCCTGCTTCAGCAGTTTGGAGCGTGAACCCAACTTCTGGCTTTCGGTGGTTACTCCAGCCTTGAATCCGAAGCGTGGATTTCCGTTCCACTGCCACCATGTGTCGTTGTTGCCGCCACCATCGATGGTACCTTTACCTGTAATGGCGATGTCTTTAGCCTGGTAAGCATAGATGCATGGAGAGTAGTTCCAGCAAGCCAAGCCTTCCCAAGAAGTGCGAACCAATGGATAGAGCTTTGGCTCGAAGGCAAAGCGGAGTGTAGCACCCTCTTCGATAACGAGATTGACTCCCGATTTCAATTCGATGGCTCCAGTGTTCCATGTTCCAGCAGGAATCACCACCTTGCCGCCTTTCTTGGATGCAAGTGAGATGGCACGGTTGATTGCCTTCTGGTTCTGTGCAGCAGAAGCCGTTGTCTTAGCGCCATACGATGTAATGGCGTAAACTTTTTCACTCATTTTTGGCTGTTGGATGCTCTGCTCAATACGCTTGTATTCTTCATCGTCCCATCCAGCTGCATAGGAACAGACAGGAACGAGTAAAGCCACCAACAAAGATTTCAGTAATTTGATCATTGTTTGCTTTTAGATTAAATTAATACTGTGTAAAGTAGTTTATATCACCTTGCAAAGATACATAATTTATTTATATAAACGAGTTTTCTGTATGTTAAAAAAGTGTTTTTTATGAAAAATAACCGGTTTTTCTTTGTTAAATAAAAATTAATTGCTACCTTTGTAGCGATAATTAACATTTATAATACAATAAATAAGGAGATAGCCTATAGATTGGACATTTACTTAATACAAAATAATTAAGAAAATGAGAATACTCGAAGAAATGACAGATGAGGAGTTGGCTTTGGCTTATGTCGAAGGCAACAACAAGGCTTTTGACCTTTTGCTTTCACGCAATGAGGTGAAGCTTTTCTCATATATTATGTTTGTGGTACATGATGAGCAATTGGCAAACGATATCTTTCAGGAAACATTTGTCAAGGCCATCGTCAAGTTGCAGAACCGTTTGTATTCCACAAGCGGTAAGTTCAGCTCTTGGCTCATGCGTATCGCTCATAATGTAATCATTGACGGCTATCGTGAACAGGGCCATTTCCGTATGATAGATCAGGGTGAGAACAACGACTTGTCCAGCCTTCGCGGTGATTCTATCCTTGATAGTTTTGCTGAGCGCGAAATGATTAGAAACCAGGTGTTGGATGATGTTCAGAAACTCATGATGTATCTGCCTGCCAATCAGCGTGAAGTGGTCTATATGCGATATTATCAGCAAATGTCTTTCAAGGAAATTGCCGAAACAACCAATGTCAGTATCAATACCAGTCTGGGCAGAATGCGCTATGCGCTCCTTAACCTGCGTCGTATGGCTAAGGAGCACCATATCTGCTTGCAGCTGGATTAGTCGTCCAGCTGTTTCAGTTCTTTCATTTCATGGATGACGGAGCATGGGTCTGTACTCTTGAATACATAACTTCCGCTCACCAGAACGTTGACTCCGGCTTTTACGAGTCGTGGAGCCGTTTCTGCTTGTACGCCACCGTCTACCTCTATGAGGGCATGGCTTCCGCATTCCTTGATCAGCTTGCGGAGGCGCTGAACCTTCTTGATGGTGTTTTCGATAAACTTCTGTCCTCCGAAGCCCGGGTTCACACTCATCAGAAGTACCATGTCTACATCACAGATGATATCTTCCAATACGCTTACGGGTGTGGAAGGATTCAGTGTGACACCCGCTTTCATTCCTGCAGCATGAATCTGCTGGATGGTACGGTGCAGGTGGGTGCAAGCCTCATAGTGAACGTTCATCATCATTGCGCCCGTCTTGGCAGTCTGTTCGATATACTGTTCCGGGTGAACAATCATGAAGTGAACATCCAGTGGTTTGGTGCAGACTTTGGCTACAGCTTCAAGGACAGGGAATCCGAAGGAAATGTTTGGTACGAAGACACCGTCCATAATGTCCATATGGAGCCAGTCTGCTTCACTCTTGTTGATCATTTCTACATCGCTCTTCAAGTCAATGAAATTGGCAGAGAGGATTGAAGGTGATATTATTGTTTTCATCTTTATTGAGATTGATGTTTTATGACCCTTGGGTCGTTTGAATTCTAGTTGACATAATACGCCTGCTGGGATTCATCTTTATCGAATGCCCGATAGGTGTATGCCAGCTTCTTGATGAAATAGATAGTCTTGGCAGACGGTCTCTTTTTTTCCGAAGTAAATAAATGCTTCATAGGCGTATTATTAAATGATTATTCTATTCTTACTATATTAATAACGATGTGCGTTTGGCTTTATTATATTTCCATGCATTTTTTTCTCTATTTTTTTTCTTTTGCCTGCCTATTCGGTGCATTTTCTTCTATATATAATAAGGTATATGAAAACTTTTTATGTTGAAAAGTGTATGAAAAGTAACTTTTTTCTGTTAAGTACCTAAATTTTCTGATAAATAATTTGTTATTTAAAAGAAAAAGTGTACTTTTGCAAACGAATAGTTATAGTGACTATGATAATAAAGTAAAAAAAATAAAATACAATACAATTATGATGAATTCATTCGTATCTACAGCATGGTGGTGGCGTAACTCAAGATTTAAGAAGTCGTGAGTCGCGAACCCGTGTATGGATATGAATCCTAAGATACTAAGGGCCTGCCGTAACTTACGACAGGTCCTTTTTCTATATTCTAAAGTACTGTATCGTATTTTTCAGATAGTGAGTATTAATATAAAATAGATAAACAGATAGGAGATAATGATTATGGAAATGAAGAATATCTTGAACAGAATGTTGAATCATGAAGAGTTGACTCGTGAGGAAACCAAGGATATTATCATCGGTATTACAAAGAGCGAGTTTCCTGAGGAACAGATTACCGCTTTGCTTACTGGTTTGCAGATGCGTGGCGTTACGGTGGATGAGTTGCTCGGCTTCCGTGATGGTATTTTGGCTACTGGTGTACCTGCCGTCCTGGATTGCGACCGCTATATTGATGTTGTAGGTACAGGTGGCGACCGCAAGAATACTTTCAATATCTCAACCACTTCCTGCTTTGTGATTGCCGGTGCCGGTTATAAGGTGGCTAAGCATGGCAACTATGCAGCAACTTCCGTGAGTGGAGCTTCTAACGTGATCAAGAATCACGGTGTGCAGTTTACTGACGATATGGACAAGTTGAACCGCAGCATCAATGAGGCGGGTATTGTTTATCTCCATGCTCAGCTTTTTGCCAAGGCAATGAAGTTTGTGGGTCCTATCCGCAAGTCTTTGCAGTTCCCTACGGTGTTCAATCTCCTGGGTCCTTTGGTTAATCCTAGTCAGCCTAAATGTCAGCTCCTGGGTGTTGCCAATCTGGATCAGATGCGCCTTTACAATCAGGTTTTTCAGAAGATAGGTATTGATTACGGAATCGTGAACAGCATTGACGGTTATGATGAGATTTCATTGACCAGCGATTTCAAGGTAACCACCAATAACTATGAAAAGATTTTCAAGCCACAGGATCTCGGTTTTGATTTGGCTAAACCGGAAGAGGTAAGAGGTGGAGCTACTGAGGAAGAGGCTAAGGATATCTTCGATGCAGTACTAGAAAACCGTGCGCTTCCTGCTCAGAAGAACATCGTTCTGGCTAATGCTGCCTTTGGAATCCAGGTGATGGAGAAGGGACTGAAGAGCATCGAGGAATGCGTGGAGATAGCTAGAGAAAGCATCGACTCCGGTAAGGCGCTAGCTACATTCAAGAAGTTCGTGGAGCTGAATAGAGACTAAAAACTGAGGGAATCCGATGGACTGGGGGGAATATCCGGTGGAATCGGATTCAACGGTGGCCCAGAGGGGGGACTTGATTCCTGTTTCTGTTTTTCAGGGAGGATAGGTAATCATAAAGTTCAAGGTTAAAAGTTCAAAGTTGAAAAAATGGCTGATATATTAGAAGAGATAGTGGCACATAAGAGGATTGAGATAGAGCAGCGCAAGCGCTTTATCCAGCCTCGCCAGATGATAACCCTCACCGAGCAGAAGATGCAGGAGAATGGGGGAAAGGTGATGGGAGGAAGTATGAAGGAGGCGCTGGTGAATTCTGAGACAGGAATCATCGCCGAGTTCAAGCGCAAATCGCCAAGTAAGGGGTGGATCAAGGAGGAAGGCAAGCCTAGCATCATTCCTTTGAGCTACCAGAAGAATGGAGCTTCTGCCCTGAGTATCCTTACCGATATCGATTACTTCGGTGGTTATGATGAGTATATCCAGGAAGCGCGCCATGTGGGTGTTTCTATACCTATATTATATAAGAACTTCGTCATCGAGGAATATCAGCTCTTGCAGGCTAGATATTGCGGTGCTTCTGCTGTATTACTCATTGCGGCTTGCCTCAGTAAGGAAGAATGCAAGCGGCTGATGAACATGGCTCACCAGCTGGGGATAGAGGTGCTGCTGGAGATGCATAACGAGCGAGACTTCGAGTATGCGGAGCTGGAGCCGGATATGTATGGAATCAACAACCGCAACCTGGGTACCTTCGTTACGGATGTTGAGAATAGCTTCCGCTTGGCAGAGAAACTTCCGAAGAATGTATGCAGGGTGAGTGAGAGTGGAATCTCCAATCCGCTGACCGTTCGCCGATTAAGAGAAGAGGGCGGTTTCCGTGGCTTCCTGATGGGTGAACAGTTCATGAAGCAGGCTGACCCGGGAATTGCGCTTGCTGAATTCATTTCTAAATTATAGGATTTATGCAATTTTTGCTCCCTACGCCCTGAACCAACGGTCACCGGCCGAAGGGAAAGGTAAAGGGCAGAAGTTCCTAGCTCAGGGCAACGCCCTGGGTATAGATAGCCGTCAGTAATGCGCCCTGTAAGGGCAAAAGCTTTAGAATCATAAATAATAATATAATGTTAGTAAAGGTTTGTGGAATGCGTGAACCTATGAATATAGAGCAGGTTGCGCAACTCGGCGTAGACATGATGGGATTCATTTTCTATCCTAAGTCTCCACGATATGTTAGCCAGGCGGTGGATCGCTCGGACTCTGACCGGAAGGTTTGCAGAGTGGGAGTTTTCGTGAATGATTCCATTCCGGATATGGTGGATAGGATTCATTCCTTTTCCCTGAATGCGGTGCAACTGCATGGCGGCGAGAGCTGGGAAGTTTGCGAACAGCTGCGTGAAGCCAACGGGGAGATTAAGATAATCAAAGCCATCAGTGTTTCTGATGCCGGGGATATTCAGAAATATAAGGAGTATGTAGGCGCTGTTGACTACTTCCTTTTCGACACCAAATGTAAAACGGTGGGTGGAAGTGGTCAGCAGTTTGATTGGCAAGTTCTCGATGAATATGATGGCGATGTTCCATTCCTATTGAGTGGTGGCATTGGTCCGGAGGATGTTTCCCGCGTTCATTCTTTCCATCATCCAAAATGCGTTGGTATCGACCTCAACTCCAGGTTTGAGATAGAATCGGGGGTAAAGGATGTGGAGAAACTTAGGAAATTCCTTTTAAAAGTAAAAAGGTAAAAAAGTAAAAAAGTAAAAAAGTAAAAAGATAAAAAGTTTAAAAAATGAACAAGATAAATGTATTATTTGCAAACAATAAAGACCGCAAGCTTTTGAGCTTGTATTTCTGTGCTGGCTGCCCAACCTTGGAAGGCACCGGCGATGTGATTAAGGCGATGGAACGTAAGGGCATCGACATGATTGAGGTAGGAATCCCTTTCAGCGATCCGTTGGCTGATGGTCCTGTGATTCAGAGCGCAGGAACCAAGGCCTTGAAGAACGGAATGACCGTGAAGAAGCTCTTCGGCCAGTTGAAGGCTATCAAGGATGAAGTCCAACTTCCATTGGTACTGATGGGTTATCTCAACCCTATCATGCACTATGGCATCGAGGAGTTCTTCAAGAGTTGCGTAGAGAGCGGAGTCAGCGGAACCATCATTCCTGATCTTCCTTTTGATGATTATCTGAAGGTGGTGAAGCCGATAGCAGACAAGTACGATATCCGTGTCATCATGATGATTACTCCGGAAACCAGCGAGGAGCGCATCCGCTTCATCGATGAGCATACCGATGGCTTCATCTATATGGTTAGCTCCGCCAGCATCACGGGTGCCCAGAGCAACTTCGGTGATGCCAAGCTCGCTTACTTCAACCATATCAACAGCATGAACCTCCGCAACCCACGCATGATCGGTTTCGGTATCAGCAACAAGCAGACCCTTACCAGTGCGCAGGATAACGCAGCCGGTGCCATCATTGGTAGCAAGTTCGTGACTTTGCTCAATGAAACCATGGATCCAGACAAAGCTCTGGATGAACTCTTCGAGGCACTCAAACATTAACATTGAACTTTATGATATGCTGTCTTGATAATCATAAAGTTCCAAGTTCAAAATTCAAAGTTTAAAGTATTATGTATCAAGTTGACGATAAAGGATTTTTTGGAAAATTCGGAGGAGCTTACGTTCCTGAAATATTATATAAGTGTGTAACTGAACTCCAGCAGGCTTACAAGCCTATCATCGAGAGCGAGGAGTTCAAGAAAGAATATCATGCCCTGTTGAAAGATTACGTGGGCCGTCCTTCCCCTCTCTATTATGCTAAGCGCATGAGCGAGAAGTATGGCTGCCAACTCTATCTGAAGCGTGAGGACCTGAACCATACCGGTGCACACAAAATCAATAACACCATTGGTCAGATTCTGATGGCAAAGAAGATGGGCAAGACCCGTATCATCGCCGAGACTGGTGCCGGACAGCATGGTGTTGCTACTGCCACCGTCTGCGCCCTGATGGATATGAAGTGCGAAATCTTCATGGGTGCCACCGATGTAGAGCGCCAGCATACCAACGTGGAACGTATGAAGATGCTGGGTGCCAAGGTAAACCCTGTTCGCACAGGTAATATGACCCTGAGCGATGCCTGCTCTGAGGCCATCCGCGACTGGTGCTGTCACCCACAGGATACCTTCTACATCGTAGGTTCCACCATGGGGCCGCATCCTTACCCAGATATTGTGGCAAAGATGCAGAGCGTCATCTCTGAGGAACTGAAATGGCAGTTGGAGGAGAAGATTGGTCGCGATTATCCTGATTACCTCATCGCCTGCGTGGGTGGCGGAAGCAATGCTGCAGGTACCATCTATCATTACATCGATGATGGTCGTGTTCAGATTTATCTGGCTGAGGCTGCCGGTCATGGCATCGATACCAACTATACCGCTGCCACCATGCATTGCGGAACAGAGGGAATCATCCACGGAGCCCGCACCCTGGTGATGCAGACAGAGGATGGTCAGATTGAGGAAGCCTTCACCATCAGTGCCGGTTTGGATTACCCAGGCATCGGACCTATGCACGCCGACCTTGCTACCCGTGGAAGAAGTCATGTGCTTGCCATCAAGGACGATGAGGCTATCTATGCCGGTTATGAGTTGACCCGCATGGAGGGTATCATCCCAGCCATCGAGAGCGCACATGCAGTGGCAGCCTTGAAGAAGATGAAGTTCAAGAAGGACGATGTCGTTGTCCTGACCGTTTCAGGCCGTGGCGACAAGGATGTGGAGACGTATTTGAGCCATAAGGAAATGGCAGGAGAATATGGCAATTTCTAAAGCATGATTTCAATCAATAAGAGAAAAATGGCAAAGTTTAATTATAAGACAGTAACCCGCAAGATTCTTGCTGACCTCTATACGCCGGTGGGAGTCTATATGCGATTGAGAGATATTTATCCCCAGTCGGCTCTGATGGAGAGTTCCGACTATCATGGTTCCGAGAACTCCAGATCCTTCATCGGTGTTCATCCGTTGGCAAGTATCGCCGTGAGCCATGGCGAGGTGATCAAGACCTATCCTGACGGCAGCGTAGATAAGGAAACGCTCCCTGCTTTCGGCGAAGGAAAGGGCGAGCAGTGCAAGCTCGCCATCTCCAAGTCAATCAATGATTTCATCAAGAGTTTTCATGTAGAAGGTGAGAGCAAGGACTTCTGCGGCTTGTATGGTTTCACCACCTTCAATGCTGTGAGATATTTCGAGAATATCCCGGTAAAGGATACTACGATGGAGAAGAACGATGCTCCGGATATCTATTATATAATGTATAAGGATATCATCGTTTTCGACCACTTCAACAATACGATGGAGTTGATTGCGCTTCAAGAGAGTGAAGAACGAAGAGTGAAGAGTGAAGAATCTCACTCTTCACTTCCTGAGCTCGATGCCCTGCTCAAGGCCGTGAACAAGGCGAACGTGAAGCCTTATGATTTCCATCCAGTGGGCGAAACATTTTCTACCCTTACCGATGAGGAGCATAAGGAGAACATCCGCAAGTGCATCCAGCACTGTCTGCGTGGTGATGTCTTCCAGATTGTTGTCAGCCGTCGCTTCATACAGAAATACGAGGGCGATGACTTCAAGCTCTATCGTGCCCTGCGCAGCATCAACCCATCGCCATATCTCTTTTATTTCGATTTCGGAGGATTCCGTATCTTCGGTTCTTCACCGGAAACCCACAACCGCATCGTTGGCGACAAGGCGTTTATCGACCCTATTGCCGGAACCACCAAGCGTACGGGAGATATGGAGCAGGATAGAAAGGCTGCCGAATTCCTCCGCAACGACCCGAAGGAGAATGCCGAGCACGTGATGCTGGTTGATTTGGCGCGCAATGACCTGAGCCGCAACTGCCATGGCGTGAAGGTAGATTTCTATAAAGATATGCAGTTCTATAGCCACGTCATCCACCTGGTGAGCCGTGTGAGCGGAACCCTGGATCAGGATGCCGACCATATCAAGGAGTTTATCGATACCTTCCCTGCCGGTACCCTGAGCGGTGCTCCAAAGGTAAGGGCGATGCAGATTATCTCCGAACTGGAGCCTCATAACCGTGGAGCCTACGGTGGCTGTATCGGTTTCATCGGCTTGAATGGTGATTTGAATCAGGCTATCGTTATCCGAACCTTCATCAGCCGAAATGGCGAACTCTGGTTCCAGGCAGGAAGTGGAGTAGTGGCGAAGAGCAACGACCAGTATGAACTGGAAGAGTGTAATAACAAGTTGGGTGCATTGACCAAGGCGATACATATTGCAGAGAAGCTTTAGGTAGTGATTAGTGAGTAGTGATTAGTGAGTAGTGATTAATGATTAGTGAGGAATAATCACTAATAAATAATCAATAATAAATAATGAAGATGAAAGTAGTAATCATAGATAATTACGATTCCTTCACCTATAATCTGGCACATCTGGTGAAGGAGTTGGGAGCAGAAGTTACGGTTTATCGCAATGACCAGTTCCAGTTGCGCGAGCTGGAGCCATTCGATAAGATTATATTGAGTCCGGGTCCGGGAATCCCATCCGAGGCGGGTTTGCTAATGGATGTCATCAAGAAGTATGCGGGCATCAAGCCGATGCTGGGCGTCTGTCTGGGTCATCAGGCTATCGGCGAGGCGTTTGGTGCCAAGTTGACCAATCTCTCTGAGGTTTATCATGGAGTGGCAACACCCTGTACACAGTTCGGCAACGACCCGATTTTCCGCGGTATGGATAAGCGTATAGAGATAGGCAGATACCATTCATGGGTGGTAGACCGTACCGGATTTCCTGAGTGTCTGGATGTAACCGCCGTGAGCGATGATGGTTGCATCATGGGATTGAAGCATAAGAATTATGATATTCACGGCATCCAGTTCCATCCCGAGAGCGTGTTGACGCCGGAAGGCAAGACCATTGTCAAGAACTGGTTGTTTGACTAGTAGGATATATAAAAAAGTAAAAGCTTGACGCTCTCACGAGTGCCAAGCTTTTTCCATCTTAAAAACAGATGATGACCTAAGTGTTATATTATAAAATTCTACAATTCCCAACCCACAGCGCTTGCACCAAGTACAGCAGCTGAGCTACCATCGAGGGTAGAAACAAGGAACTTAGCCTTGCCCTTGTAAATCTTCAATACGGTCTTGTCGTAAGCTTCCTTTACAGGCTTCATCAGGAGATCGCCAGCCTTGGTCAGACCACCGAAGAATACGAATGCCTCAGGAGCAGAGAATGCTGCGAAGTTAGCACAAGCCTCACCCAGCATCTTGCCGGTGAAGTCGTAGATGCTCTTAGCCAAAGCATCACCCTTGCCTGCAGCCACACTTACGTCGTATGAAGTAATATCTTCTGGCTTCATATCGCGGAGCAATGAAGGCTCATTAGTCTTCTGAAGGAATTCACGGGCAGTGCGAGCTACACCGGTAGCAGAGCAGTATGCCTCCAGGCAACCCTTGCGGCCGCAGCCACATGGACGACCTTCCTCACCAGGAACCATGATTACGTGACCCAACTCGCCAGCGAAACCATCGCTTCCGTAAACCATCTGACCGTTGATGACGATACCAGAACCCACACCAGTACCGAGCGTGATATCGATGAAGTTCTTCATACCGCGAGCCACGCCATAAGTCATCTCGCCGAGAGCAGCAGCGTTGGCATCATTGGTCAAAGCAACAGGAATGCCACCGAGAGCCTTGCTGAAGAGATCAGCCAATGGCACAACGCCATCATGAGCCCAAGGCAGGTTTGGAGCAAATTCGATAGTTCCATTATAATAATTGCCATTAGGTGCACCGATACCCATAGCCTTAATCTTATCGAGACCACCAACGGTATCGATTACAGGCATGAGCGCTTCTGTTGCAGCCTTTACATAGTCGTCTACATTATCATAGCCCCCAGTTTTAATAGCTGTTGTAGCTTTGATTTCTCCACGTGCATCTACGATGCCGAAAACAGAGTTAGTACCACCGAGGTCTAATCCGATAACATACGGTTTCATTGCATTTTCAGTCATGTTATTCTTTAAAATTAGTTAGAGTGTTGTTAAATTATGACGCAAAGATATATAAAAGTAGCCAAAAAAACAAGATTTATACGATAAAAAAATGTGAAAAGCGAATATTTTATTAGAAATATAGTCGAATATGCTCGAAATTTTGTATCTTTGCCAGCTGTTATGAGTTTAGCATTTCCAATAGAGATAAATATTCTTGATTTCATATTCAAGGGAATTATCATAGGCGTGATTGCCTCGGCTCCAATGGGACCCGTTGGCATCTTATGTATCCAGCGCACTTTGAACAAGGGGCGCTGGTATGGTTTCGTTACGGGTATCGGTGCCGCTTTGAGCGATATTGTCTATGCGCTCTTTACGGGTCTCGGTATGAGTTTTGTAATGGACTTTGTGAATAACGCCCAGAACAAGTTCTATCTTCAGATTTTTGGAGGTATCCTGTTGCTGGTATTCGGTGTTTATTGCTTCAAGAGCAATCCGATGAAGAATATGCACAAGTCGAGCAATAAGCAGGGCACGCTTCTGCATAACGGCATTACTGCGTTTCTGGTTACGCTCAGCAATCCGCTCATCGTATTCCTCTTTATGGCTACGTTTGCACAGTTTGCCTTTGTGGTGCCCGATATGCCGATAGAGATGGGTGTGGGCTATCTGAGCATCGTCTTCGGAGCTTTGCTGTGGTGGTTCGGACTCACCTGGCTCATCGATAAGATCAGGGGCAAGTTTGATACCAATGGCATCCTTATTATTAATAAGGTGATAGGTAGCGTGGTTATCATCTTCTCGCTCATCGCATTGGTGGGAACGGTGTTCAATCTCTACCATCTCCCTGAATTCTAGGAGAATTTAGACAGACCTTTAAACAGAAGAAGGCAAATCATAAAGTTCAAAGTTCAAAGTAAAGAGTTCAAAGTATATGTTTGTAGCAAAAGAATTAAGAAAGAAGAGTATCGCTGAATACCTCTTATATATGTGGCAGATTGAGGATATCATCCGTGCTTACGGCTGCTCGCTGCCTGTTATCAAGAAGAATTATATAGAGCGTTTCGATTTCACTCCTGAACAGAAGGACGAGGAGATAGACTGGTTTGGCAACCTCATCCGCATGATGAACGAGGAGGGCAAGCGTGAGTATGGTCATCTCGATATCAACCGAGTGCTCCTGCAGGATGTCATCGACCTGCATGCCCGATTGCTCCAGAGCAGCAAGTTCCCTATCTACAATGCTGAATACTACAAGGTTCTGCCGTTCATCGTAGAACTTCGAAACCGTGGCGATAAGGAACTCAACGAGATAGAAACCTGCCTCGATGCCCTCTATGGTGTGATGATGCTGCGCTTGCAGAAGAAGCCGATTACGCCCGAAACCGAGCGTGCCATCAAGGAAATCACCGTCTTTGTCGGTCTTTTGAGCGATTACTACATCAAGGACCGCACTGAAGGCTTGAAGTTCGAAGACGACGACATGTAGTGATTAATTTTTCGTGATTACTTTTTAGGATATACATATTTTATAATATATATATAACGATATATAACAGATGAAAGAGATTGAAAGAAGAAGAACATTTGCCATCATTTCGCACCCTGATGCCGGTAAGACAACTTTGACCGAGAAGTTCCTGCTCTTCGGTGGACAGATTCAGGTGGCTGGTGCCGTTAAAAATAATAAGATTCGTAAGACTGCTACTTCCGACTGGATGGATATCGAGAAACAGCGTGGTATCTCTGTTTCTACTTCCGTCATGGAGTTTGATTATCTTCCTGATGGACAGACCGGTGATCCTTACAAGGTGAATATCCTCGATACTCCGGGTCACCAGGACTTCTGTGAGGATACTTATCGCACGCTTACTGCAGTAGATTCAGCCATCATCGTGGTAGACTCTGCCAAGGGTGTGGAGGCTCAGACCCGCAAGCTGATGGAAGTGTGCCGTATGCGCAATACTCCTGTTATCATCTTCATCAACAAGATGGACCGTGAAGGTCGCGACCCATTCGATGTGCTCGATGAGCTGGAGGAGGAATTGAAGATTCATGTACGCCCATTGTCTTGGCCTATCGGTCAGGGCGTCCGCTTCAAGGGTGTTTACAATATCTATGAGCATCAGCTCAACCTTTTTACACCTAATAAGCAGCGTGTTACAGAAAAGGTTGAGGTGGATATTCAGTCTCAGGAACTCGATGAGCGAGTAGGCGAGCGCGAGGCTAGCCAGTTGCGCGAGGAGCTGGAACTGGTAGATGGCGTTTACCCTGAGTTTGATGTGGAAACCTATCGCTCTGCCGAGGTTGCTCCGGTATTCTTCGGTTCAGCGTTGAATAACTTCGGTGTGCAGGAACTTCTGGACTGCTTCGTTCAGATTGCCCCATCTCCAAAACCAACCCAGGCAGAGGAGCGCCTGGTAGAGCCTGAGGAGCCTAAGTTCACCGGTTTCATCTTCAAGATTACCGCCAATATCGACCCTAACCACCGTTCCTGCATCGCCTTCTGCAAGATATGCTCAGGTAAGTTCGTGCGCAATCAGCCTTATTACCACGTGCGTCTCGACAAGACCGTGCGCTTTTCTTCGCCAACCCAGTTCATGGCGCAGCGCAAGAGTACCATCGACGAGGCATATCCTGGCGACATCGTAGGTTTGCCGGACAACGGCATCTTCAAGATTGGCGATACCCTTACCGAGGGCGAGAAGATTCACTTCCGTGGATTGCCATCGTTCTCACCACTTCTCTTCAAGTATATCGAGAATGATGACCCAATGAAGAGCAAGCAGTTCCAGAAGGGATTGGAGCAGCTCATGAACGAGGGTGTGGCTCAGTTGTTTGTCAACCAGTTCAACGGTCGCCGCATCGTGGGTACCGTGGGTCAGCTTCAGTTTGAGGTTATCCAGTATCGCTTGGAGAACGAGTACAATGCCAAGTGCCGCTGGGAGCCTGTTCACCTGCATAAGGCATGCTGGATTGAGGCAGACGACGAGAAGGAACTGGAGAACTTCAAGAAGCGCAAGTATCAGTATATGGCAAAGGATATCGAGGGCCGCGATGTGTTCCTCGCTGATTCTGGCTACGTATTGAGTATGGCTCAGCAGGACTTTGAACATATCAAGTTCCACTTTACATCGGAATTTTAGTACATTGAACATTGAACTTGTAACATTGAACTTTCTGATATGCTGTCTTGGTAATCATAAAGTTCAAAGTTCAAAGATTAAAGTTAAAAGTTAAATGGATGAAGAGTTAACAGGATACAAACAGGGCTGGATGGCGAAGCTGGTTGCCTGGCAGAAGGAGCATATCTCCGACAGGCAGATGACCTTGATTCTCGCCTTCCTCATTGGTCTGCTCGCTTCGGTGGCAGGCTTCTTCTTGCATGCCATCGTGCATGAGATACAGTTTTTGCTCACTTCGGGGTTCGAGCAGGGCACTTACAATCTGCTCTTCCTGCTGTTCCCTATCGTGGGTATCTATCTCACATCGCTATTTATCAAATATGTGGTGCGCGATAATATTTCGCATGGTATTACAAGAGTGCTTTATGCCATCTCTACCAAGAATTCCCGACTCAAGGGACATAATTGCTGGTCGTCAGTGGTAGCATCCGGTATCACCATCGGTTTCGGTGGTTCCGTAGGAGCCGAGGCACCTATTGTGCTCACCGGTTCAGCCATCGGTTCCAATCTGGGCCAGATATTCCGGATGGACAAGAAGACGATGATGCTTCTGGTGGGATGTGGAGCCAGCGCCGCCATTGCCGGCGTGTTCAAGGCGCCGATAGCCGGACTGGTGTTCACGCTTGAGGTGCTGATGGTTGATTTGAGCATGGCATCGCTCCTGCCAATCCTGATTTCGTGCGTTACGGCTACCTGTTTCACCTATATCTTCAGTGGTGACAGCTCGCTGTTCGACTTTACGCTGACTAACCCCTGGGAGCTCGACCGCACTCCGGCATGTATTCTGCTGGGTGTTTTCTGCGGACTGGTGAGTCTCTATTTCATGCGCACCATGTCAATCTGCGAGGGATTCTTCGGCAAGCTGAGCCAGTATCCATACGCCAAACTGCTGTTTGGTGGACTCATCCTCAGCACGCTCATCTTCTTCTTCCCATCGCTCTATGGCGAGGGCTATTCGGCAGTGAATATCCTGCTCAAGGGCAGCAACGAGGCAGAGTGGGGGCAGGTGATGAACCGTTCGCTGTTCTCTGGTCAGGACAATCTGCTCATCTTCTATATAGCTCTGGTCACCTTTACCAAGGTATTTGCCACTTCGGCAACCAATGGTAGTGGCGGTTGCGGTGGAACCTTTGCCCCTTCGCTCTTTATCGGCGGATTTGCGGGCTTCCTCTTTGCCCGCCTGTGGAATGTCTATCAGGTAGGCGTTCATGTGCCTGAGCAGAACTTTGCGCTGATGGGTATGGCTGGTCTGATTACGGGCGTGATGCATGCTCCGTTGACGGGCATCTTCCTCATCGCCGAACTCACGGGCGGCTATCAGCTCTTCATGCCGCTGATGATCGTGTGCATCTCTTCCTTGCTCACCATCAGCATCTTCGAGAGTCATAGCATCTACGCCCTGCGACTGGCTAGGGAGGGCAAGCTGCTTACTCACCACGTAGACCGTTCTGCGCTTACGCTGATGAGCATGCAGAGCATGGTTGAGAAGGATTACCACGCCATCAGTCCAGATCTGCCGATGAGCAAGCTGGTGAGCGAGATTTCGAGAAGCAACAACAACTTCCTGCCTGTATTGAACGATGCGGGGGTATTGGAAGGTGTAATTGATATCACCCGCCTCCGTCATATCATCTTCCGCACGGAACTGTATAATCACTTTAAGGTAAGTCAGCTGATGATTCAGCCTTCTGCCACCCTGAGCGAGAATGAGCCTATGGACGAGGTGATGGCCAAGTTCGACAAGACCGATGCTGCCCAGCTGCCAGTGGTAGATGTGAACGGCATACTGAAGGGATATATCAGTAGAACCAAGATTTACGAGGTATATCGCCAGATAGTTGCGGATATGTCGGCAGAATAGGGTAAGTAGTGAAGAGTGAAGAACGAAGAGTGAAGAAACAATGTTCGGCGGACGAGGGGAAAGCTAATTCGTCGGCTTTGCTGGTTTAAACTTCAATTATTATTTTTATGGAGAAGAAAGATTTAAGAATCGTTTTCATGGGAACCCCGGAGTTTGCGGTGGAATCCCTCAAGCGCCTGGTAGAGGGTGGTTATAATGTAGTGGCTGTGGTTACTCAGCCAGACAAGCCTGTGGGCAGACATCAGGATACGTTGCAGCCTTCGCAGGTGAAGCAGTATGCTGTAGAGCACGGTTTGCCGGTATTGCAGCCAGTGAAGATGAAGGACCCTGAATTTGTAGAGCAGCTTCGCTCTTATCAGGCTGACCTGCAGGTGGTAGTGGCTTTCCGCATGTTGCCTGAGGTGGTTTGGGCGATGCCTAAGTTCGGCACCTTCAATGTTCATGCTGCACTCCTGCCACAGTATCGTGGAGCTGCCCCAATCAACTGGGCAGTCATCAATGGCGAGAAGGAGACGGGAGTTACTACTTTCTTCCTCGACCATGATATCGATACCGGTCGCATCATCATGCAGAAGCGTTTCCCTATTCCTGAGAGTGCAGATGTGGAATATGTCTATGACGGACTGATGCACTTGGGAGCCGATTTGGCGCTTGAAACCATCGATGCGCTCATCGCAGCTGGTGGCAATATCGAATCCATGCCTCAGGAGAAGCTGATAGGCGAGGGTGTGGAACTGAAGTCTGCACCAAAGATTTTCAAGGAGACCTGCCGTATCGACTTCCACAAGCCAGCCAAGCAGGTATATGATTTTGTCCGTGGTCTCTCGCCTTATCCAGGTTCTTGGACCGAAATCAAGAAGAAGGCGCCTGTTGTCATCTTTGATGATGCTGATGGCGAAATGCCGGAGGCAACCGCTCATCCTGCTCAGCAGAAGAGTGCAGCCAAGATTCAGGTGCTCAAGATTTTCAAGACGAGTCTCACAGAGTTTTCTCGTGGTGTAGCCCCTGTAGGTTCCTTGCGTGTATTCGAGAAGAAGTTGCAGGTGGCATGTCTCGACCATTGGCTCAATATCGAGGAACTCCAGCTTTCGGGCAAAAAGCGCATGGATGCCGCTGCATTCCTCAATGGCATGAAGGATATCGCCTATTATGAGTGCCAGAAGGCTCAGGAGACAGGAGAGGAGTGGTAAAGCTCTCTAGAGAGTTAACACCCTTCGCAGGGTAATCATAAAGTTCCAAGTTCCAAGTTCAAAGTTAAAAGTTCAAAGTAATATGACACAAGAAGAAGATATTAAGAAGGCAGTGGAGTGTATGCGCAAGGGTGGTGTGATACTCTATCCTACAGATACCGTCTGGGGCATTGGTTGCGATGCTACCAATCCAGAGGCAGTAAAGAAAGTGTATGAGATCAAGAAGCGTGATGATTCCAAGGCGCTGATTTGTCTCATTGATTCAGCCGACCGCATGGCGCGTTATTTCCGTAATGTTCCTCAGGTGGCTTGGGATTTCATCGATGCAGCCATGCCGGTGAAGCCTACTACCATCATCCTGGATGATGCCACAGGCGTTGCCAGTAATCTTGTTGCAGAGGATGGTTCGCTGGCTATGCGCGTCACCTATGAGGCATTCAGCAAGCAGCTCTGTTACCGTTTCCAGAAGCCAATCGTCAGCACCAGTGCCAATGTGAGTGGTGAGCCTGCTGCCCAGAATTATCGCGATATCTCTCCTGAGATTCTCGAGGCTGTAGATTATGTCTGCTGGACCCGTCGTCAGGAGCACAAACCTCATCAGCCATCCAGCATTGTAAAGATTGGCAAGAACGGTGAGGTTAAGGTAATCAGATAATAATCTTTTCAGATATCTGTCAGAAGGGGATGTTCTTCACGAATGTTCCCTCTTTTTATGCCCTTTTCTTGCCCCTGTCTTCTTCTTGTATTATGCCTTCTCCTTTGTCCTGCCGTCTTCTTCTAAACCTGGTGCAAAGATATGGCTTTTTTTTGAAACCGCCAAATTTGGTGTGCCGTTTTGGGGGTGTTTTTAGCAAAATCCCAAAAAAACAAATGTTAACGAAACTAACTCATCGTTTTGTTGATAAGAAAGCATAGAGTTAGCGTTAGAAAAGTATAGAGTTCTATTCTAAACATAGTTGGTTTACTGACACTGACACTGACAGTTCGATTTTCCGCTAGTAACTCTTTAAAGGTAAAAGGATGTTAAATTATATTTTATATTTATATATATATTATATATATAAATATAACTTTTCTTCTTACTCTTTTCTACCTTCGGAATTTTAAACTGTCAGTGTCAGTGTCAGTAAAAAGGTTATTTCTTTGTGGCTCTGATGAAGAAGCCAATCAGACAGATGTAGGCGATGAGCGAGCAAACCTCTGACATTGGGTTAACCCACCAGCTGTCAGCGATGCTAGCCTCAATGCCACCAAACTTCAACAGGGCGCTTACAACACCCATCAAGGCTCCACCGGCAATGAAACCGCTGGCGATGAGCGTACCCTTTTCGCCACGCTCAGCATTCACCTTGGCATCCTTGCTGCGGGATGTGACATACCAGTTGATGGCACCACCTACCAGCAGCGGAACGTTCAATTCCAATGGAATAAACATACCCAGGGCAAAAGCCAATGCTGGAATCTTGAAGTATGTGAGCACGATGGCAATCACAGCTCCGATGGCGTAGAGCACCCATGGTGCACCCACACCGTTCATCAATGGGTCGATGACGGCAGCCATCGCATTAGCCTGAGGAGCTGCGAGAGAGCCCGATGCGAAACCGTAGGTCTCGTTCAGAAGCATCATCACACCGCCCACGGTAGCAGCACTCACCAGGGTGCCGAGGAACTTCCATCCCTCCTGCTTCTTAGGCGTAGTACCCAGCCAGTAACCTATCTTCAAGTCGGTAATGAATGAGCCTGCTACAGACAGGGCTGTGCAAACCACACCACCCATAATCAATGCAGCCAGCATGCCGCCAGGGCCCTTCAAACCTACTGCCACCATCACTACGGAAGCGAAGATGAGCGTCATCAGAGTCATACCCGAAACAGGATTGGAACCCACGATGGCGATGGCATTGGCAGCCACTGTAGTAAAGAGGAAGGCGATGACAGCCACGAGCAGGATGGCGATAATGGCGAAGAGCAGATTGCCCTCCATCACGCCAAACCAGAAGAAGAGGAAGGTGACGAGGATGGTTACGAGCGAACCGATGGCAATAATCTTGAAAGAGATATCGCGCTGGGTGCGCTTCACGTTTTCATCTACCTCGCTCTTGCCCTTCAGTTCCTTGGCAGCCAGGCCTACGGCGCTCTTGATGATGCCCCAGCTCTTGATGATGCCGATGATACCAGCCATGGCGATACCACCGATACCGATGCTGCGGGCATAGGCACGGAAGATTTCCTCCGGACTCATCGCACCCACGGTCTTCACGATGCTAGGGTCCCATGCGCTGAGTAAACTGTCATGAAAAATGACACTCATTCCTGGAACGATCAACCACCATACCACGAGCGAACCCAGGCAGGTGAAGAAGGCGTATTTCAATCCGATGATGTATCCCAGACCCAATACGGCAGCACCTGTATTCACCTTGAATACGATTTTAGCCTTGTCTGCGAGATCGCATCCCAGGCTTACCACACGGGAGGTGAAATTCTCGTTCCACCAGCCAAGACTAGCCACGATGAAGTCATATAGACCACCTACCAGACCCGCAATGAGCAAAGGCTTAGCCTGATCGCCGCCCTTGGCACCGCTCACCAATACCTGTGTGGTGGCTGTAGCCTCTGGGAACGGATACTTGCCGTGCATATCGCTGACGAAGTATTTTCTGAAAGGAATCAGGAACAGGATTCCCAATACACCTCCCAAAGCTGAAGCCATGAAAATCTTCATAAATGAAGTAGTCATGTCAGGATATTTCGCTTGCAGGATGTAGATGGCTGGCAGGGTAAAGATGGCTCCTGCCACTACTGCACCCGAGCAGGCTCCGATGCTCTGGATGATGACATTCTCGCCGAGTGCCTTGCTTCGCTTGGTGGCGGTGCTTACGCCTACGGCGATGATGGCGATAGGGATGGCTGCTTCAAACACCTGTCCTACCTTCAAGCCCAGATAGGCTGCGGCAGCAGAGAAGATGATTGCCATCACGATACCCCATGTTACCGACCAGCCGTTCACCTCCGGATAAACTTTGTCTGGCGACATCAGCGGCTTATATTCCTCCCCGTCCTTGAGTTCGCGGAATGCGTTTTCGGGGAGCTGCAAATTATCTTTTTCTTCCATTATTTTTCGATTCTGATGATGTATTCACTCATGAAGCTGGCACCTGGCTGCAGGCTGTTCATCATGTACTTATCCTTGAATTCACCGGTATATTCAGCCCAGTCGCAGGTTCCGAACCATGGTTCGATGCAGACGAATGGAGCGTGGTTGCCCGGATTCCATACACCAACGGCAGGGGTCTTGAACTCTACGGTTACGTGTGGTTCGCCCTTCTCGTTGAGCAGGGAAATCTGCTTCACCTGGCTCTTGTCGAAGATGTAGGCATCATCAGCGAACGACTCGTCTGTTACCTCCAGGATACCGTTGTCGGTCTGTACGGTCTCGCGTGCGTTAGGGTCAATGCATCCACCGATGGTAGCGAAGAGGCGGGTAGGAGCCTCGTTGTCGAGCTTCAGGGTAGCCTTCAGCTTTTCGCCCTTCTCGCATCCTGGCACCTTGAATGCAGGGTGACCGCCAATCTGGAAGTAGATTACCTTGTCGTCGGTGTTCTCAACATGCCAGATAACGTGGAGTTCGTTGCCGGCAAGGCGATATGAAACAGCGAGATTGAAGTGGAAAGGATAGTTCTTGAAGGTCTCCTCGTTGTCAATGAATGCGAAGGTAAGGCGGTCGCCGGTCTTGCCAACGAGCTTGAAGTCAACGAGCTTTCCGAAGCCGTGGCGAGGCTGTGTATACTCCTTGTCGTCGATGCGGTAGGTATCCTTCCACAATCCACCTACGATAGGGAAGAGGAGAGGAGAGTGGCGTCCCCAGTATTCTGGGTCACCATCCCAGAGATATTCGTTACCATTTGCATCCTTGATGCTCTGAAGTTCTGCACCGAGAGAAGAAATCTCAACAGTGAGCTGATCGTTTTTAATTTGTTCCATAGTTACAAACGTTTATTGTTTAGTTAATATTATTGAGTCGACTTATTTTGTACAAAAGATATTGCAAAGGTACTATTTATTTTCGTAAAGTGCAAGAATCGGGCATTTTTTCTCGATTGTAACAAGATATTTATGCGATTTTATTAGCTTATTTCGATTTTTTGCAGTACTTTTGCAGCCCGAAACGAGTAGATATTTATAAAAATATTAATAAGGGATAAGAAAAACTTGGTAAAAAAGCGTTTTAATTCAAATGACAAGCAGTAATAAAGTGAAAGGCTTTGCGGCGGGAGTTGTTGCCGCCGTGTGTTATGGAACCAATCCATTGGGTACGTTGGAGCTCTATGGTGACGGATTCAATTCCAGTTCGGTGCTCATCTATCGCTATCTCCTGGCGGTATTGATGTTTGCCGTGGTGATGCTGTTCCGAAAGGAGAGCTTTAAGGTAAAATGGGGACACCTGATCCGTCTTGCCACGTTGGGCTGTATGTTCTCCCTCTCATCAGCTACGCTTTATGTCAGTTTCCATTATATGGCGGCAGGTATTGCCAGCACCATCCTCTTCGTCTATCCCATCATGACGGCGATACTGATGACGGTGTTCTTCCATGAGAAGGTGACGTGGACCACCACGCTCGCCATCTTGCTGGCTGTATCGGGTGTAGGCTTGCTCTATCAGGGTGACGGCAACGACAAGTTGAGCACGGCTGGTTTTGCGCTGGTGATGTGTTCTTCCCTGCTTTATGCGCTCTATATCATCTCGGTGAACCAGTGGAAGAATCCGGGCATGTCGAACATCAAGTTCACCTTCTATATCCTGGTATTCGGACTCATCACGATGCTTGTCTATTCGTTCATTGCGGGCGAGAAAATCCAGATGCTTCACACTCCGATGCATTGGATCTATGCTGCTCAGCTAGCGTTGCTGCCAACGGTATTGTCGCTTTTCTTCATGACCATCTCCATCAATCTCATCGGCAGTACGCCAGCTGCCATCATGGGTGCCCTGGAGCCAGTAACGGCAGTCATCATCGGTGTCTGCATCTTTGGCGAGAGCTTCTCCCTGCAGCTAGCCATCGGCATCCTCGCCATCCTGGCTGGTGTAACGATAATTATCGCCAGAAAGAAATAAACTTTTCTTTCGGAATGAATGGTATATATAAAATACGAGGCTGCCTCCGCAATGATGTCGGAGACAGCCTTTTTTTAGATTGAATTATAACCTTTCCCTTTAATTTCTGTTTTATCTTAAGATATCCTTCAGCGCAAAGTTGGCGAGGATACTGGTGCTCTGGCTCAGCATGCGGATAAATTCCTGGGCAGAGTTCTTCATGTAGGCATCCTTCAGGATGTGGATGCAGCCATCCATCTCGTTGTCGGCAGCATCTATCGGAATCGCTCTCATGCCTTTTTCCAGGATGGTGGTTGATTCTGAGAGCACACTGACCAGATTGCTGCGATGCAGGAGGTCGAAGATGATGTTCACATTATTTACTTCTACCATGATCTTGAAATCGAGGTCCTTGCCGTCTATCAGATAGTCGAAGGCGTTGCGAGCCTGCAGACCCTTGCATGGAAGGATGAGGTCGTAGCGTTCCAGTTCTGAGAGCTTGATGGATGAAAGACGCGCCAGGGGATGGTTCTCGTTCACGATTGCCGCCAGACGGTTGCTGAAGATGGCACGGCTGTCTATCGCCTTGTCTGTCTTGAGTGGCTTGAAGGTAAGCGCCAGGTCGAGTTCACGCTTCTTCAAGCCGTCCATCAGCTCCTGCATCGAACGGTACTGGATGTTCAGCTTCACGTGAGGATACGCGTGGAGGAAGGCGATGAGCGTCTCTGCCATGATGTTGCTGAAGGAGTAGGTAACGCCGATGTTCAGTTCGCCGGTGAGCATCTCCTTCAGGTCGTTCATGTGGTCAACGCATGCCATGGTGCAGTTTACCGCATTCTGAGCGTAAGGCAGGAGTTCCTTTCCTGCTTCTGTAAGATAAACCTCATGCGAGTTTCGCTCGAAGAGTGGCAATCCAATCTCCTGCTCCAGATGCGAAATCTGCTGCGAGAGGGTGCTCTGCGTGATGTAGAGCTTGCGCGATGCCTCCGAGAAATTGAGCGTCTCGGCTACCTTCAAGAAGTATTTCAGTTGTCGTATTTCCATTATTTTCCTTTTTTAAGGCTATCGGTTTCAGAGATAGTCGATAGCTTGTTTCCGCTGCAAAGATAATGTATTTATTTCGAAATCCAAGAATTTGGGATAAAAAATATCCCATATTCTCAAATTTCCAATCCTGCATTACTTGATTTCCACTTCGTGCAAATCCACAAACTCGCCATTCTTCTTCTTTCTCTCCACCAGCATATTGAGGAGCTTGCGCTTGCGGTTGTCGGCGATGAAGCGGCGGAAGAAGACGTTTGGAATTGCAACACCCAGGGCGATGCAGATGATGGCGAGCGAAGCCTTGATCAGGTTGTTCATACCCACGGTTACCTCGCCTACCACACCGTGCATGTCGATGAAGGCAAAGAGGGCGCGATACATCAATACTCCAGGTACCATTGGGATCACGCTAGGAATGGTGATGCACTGGTGAGGGGTGTGGAACCAGTGGCGTGCCTTGATGACGATGACGCTGATGAGTGCAGAACCGGCAAGCGAACCGATGCTCAGGCCCATGTCGAGACCGATGTTGCCATTGGATGGACCCAGGTTGACGAAGTTGCGGAAGCAAACGGCGATGATGCCGCCCACAGCCACAACTGGCAACAGGCGTCTAGGAATGCTGAAGATGGTAGAGAAGCCCATGGCTGATACGGCTGCCGCGATGGCGAACTCCCAGTATTCGTGGTGAGGAGTCATCGTAAGATCCTTCACGAAGTTGTCGATGTGGCATACCTGGATGGCGAAGGCGATACCGAACGCCATGGCAAAGATCATCAGCAGCGTGTTGAGTGCGCGCACCATTCCCACCTCTATATATCCGTCGAGCATATCGCTCACAAAGTTTATCAATGGAACTCCCGGCACGATGAAGAGGGCACAAGCCATCAATGGATGCCAAGGGGTATCTGAATGCATGAAGCTTGGAAGAGCGGCTGAGATGGCTGGATTGAGCGACAGGAACGAAGTCAACCAGGCAATCAGCGTTGCAACGAATGCCGAAATACCGATAGCCACATAGTTGTTGCAGCCCTTGGTAGGCAGGAACATTCTCAGACGGAAGCCCAGGATAGCTGCCAGGGAACAGAAGAAGAATGCTGGCCAGTCGCAACCGAACTGGATGCAGAATCCACCGCAGGCGAATCCACCGCCGATGGCTACCTGCCAAGGAGTGAAGCTGCGTGGAGTGGCCTTGATATCGTTCAGGGCCTGCTCATACTGTTCGAGAGAATAGTTCTCCTTGATGGCCTGCCAGGTGAGCTTGCTTACCTGAGAGATAGAGGTAAGGTTGATGCCATGTTTCTCGCAGCGCTGGAACTTGGAGAAGGAATGCTCCTCGTCGCTGTAGTTCACCATCAGCACATTCCAATTGATGTAGAGGTGCATGTAGCGCTCGTCGAGTCCGAGGAAAGCTGCTGCACGCTTCATCGTTCGCATGATGCGTGATGTGTCGGCAGCACTCTCCATAAGGATGCTGCCAGTGCGTAACAACAGGTCGAGTTTTCTTCTCAGTTCTGTTTCTGCTATTTCCTTGCAGTTGTAGTTGTCAATGCCTTTCTCTGCGCAGTCGCAGGTCTTCATGTTTTTTTCTTCCATATATTTTATTTATCCGAATACGAAAATAATAATCTGAATAGTAACGATTCTGAGGAACATGGCAAATGGATAAACATTCGCATAGCCCACAGATGGTGCATCTGCCGAAGTCTGCTCACGGACGTAAGCCAGGGCAGATGGGTTGGTGTTGGCACCTGCCAATACTCCGAGCAATGTGTAATAGTTGATGTGGAACACATATCTTCCGATGATGCCGCCGACGATGATAGGAATCATGGTGATGGCGATACCGTAGAGAATCCAGGTCATTCCGCTTTCTGTGGCTATAGTCTGGATGAACTGTTCGCCTGTTCCGAGACCTACGCAAGCCAGGAAGATGCAGAGACCAATCTCACGGAGCATCAGGTTGGCTGAAATGGTGTTGTAGGTGACGAGGTTGTACTTCGGACCGAAGTAACCTATCAGGATAGCTACTACCAATGGACCACCAGTCAATCCGAGACGCAGGTTCTCGTTGATGCCAGGGATGAAGAATGGAATGTTAGCCACGATACAACCCAGCATGATGCCCAGGAAGATAGGAATCAGATTAGGGTAGTTGAGGCGCTTCATCTGGTTACCCAATACCTTCTCTGTATGCGCGATGGCAAGCTCTGTACCCACTACGGTAACACGGTCGCCCAGCTGCAACTTCAACTGTGGAGTAGCGATCAGGTCTACACCATTACGGTTCACACGGGTGATGTTGGTGCCGAGGCTTGAACGGATTTGAAGCTGGCTGATGCTCTTGCCGTTGATGCCAGGCTTGGTGATGCGGATGCGGCGGGTGATGAGATCCTTGCCGTATTTTTCCTCACTGACCTGTACTTTCTCGCCGAGCAATGCCGTGATAGGCTCTTCTACGGTAGGGTGAGCCACAATCTGAAGGATATCTCCCTCTTCGATGATAGTACGGCCATTCACTACCTCATCGCGCTTGTCGCTGTTCTTGCGGATAATCTTTGAAACCATGAAGTCGCGCTTCAGGATGTCGCGAATCTGCTTGATGCTGTCGCCGAATACCATCTGGTTGGTTACCTGGATAGAGAAGGTGTTGAGGGTCATCGTCTCCAGGTGTCCCATACCGCGCTTGGCTGCAGCTTCCTCTTCGCTCTTGTCAATACGCAGCGCATACCTTAATATAATAAAGGAAAGAATGACGCCCAGTACACCCATAGGATAAGCGATGGCATATCCTGCTGCGATAGAAGGAGCATCGATGTGACGGAGGTCGCTGAAAGCCTGCTGTGCTGCACCGAGTCCAGGGGTGTTGGTAACAGCACCTGAGAGAATACCGGCCATAGAAGTGATGGATGTTCCTGAGAAGGAGAAGATGGCGAGGGTAGTGATGATGCTCAGTGCAATGACGATGATGCTGAGCAGGTTGAGACTCTTGCCGCCATTCTTGAAGGAAGCGAAGAAACCTGGACCCACTTCCAGACCGATGGAATAAACGAAGAGAATCAAGCCAAACTCCTTAAGGAAGTGAAGCAGGTGCTCATCGAGATTGAGAGAGTAATGACCGAAGATGAGGCCGATGAAAAGAATCCATGCCAATCCGAGAGAAACTCCCTTTACTCTCAACTTTCCTAAACTTAAACCCAGGGTAATGACCAATGCCAGGATCATTACTGAGTGGGCTACACCGCCTCCCCACAGATCAGGGAAGCCGTAAAACAGATTTTTTAAGATATCCATGTTCTTATATTATATGATGTTTATTTCTACAATTATTCGTTATTGCTCTTTTGTCATAACTACTTTTTCCGTCTTTGATGCTTGTTATAGTTTTTTACCATACTTGCATCTCTCTGATTTTCGATTGCAAAGGTATAGATAAAATCGAAAGTAGAAAAGCATTGGTGTTGGAATGAGTCGATTTTGGCTATAGGGAATTTCAATAGAAGAAATGGCAAATGGAAACGGAGAATGGTGAAAAATGGTGGACTTTTTGGGGAAATAATGGATTTTTAAGAGGAATTAGGGCATATTTTCCGGAATTTATTGTAACTTTGCCTTCAGTTTTGAATAATAGTGAATAGAAAATGGATAATATATTGACAGATACTCCAAGAGAGAAAGAATTGGAGACCAGAGATGAGCACTTCCTTGCCGAGGTAGAGGACAAGCGGGTGGCTGTGCTGCTTTCGGGTGGCGTGGATAGTTCGGTGGTGGTCTGGGAGTTTGCCCGACTGGGCTTGCATCCTGACTGCTTCTATATCAAGATTGGTCCGGAAGAGAAGGAGGAATGGGACTGTTCCTCTGAGGAAGATCTGGAGATGGCTACTGCCGTGGCTCGAAAGTATGGCTGTAAGCTGGAAGTTGTTGACTGTCATCAGGAATACTGGAACGAGGTGACCCGCTATACCATGGACAAGGTGAAGGCGGGATTCACTCCAAATCCTGATGTGATGTGCAACAGACTCATCAAGTTCGGTGCGTTCGATGAGAAGATGGGGCATCACTATGATCTCATCGCAACCGGCCATTATGCGCAGACTGAAACAGACGAAAATGGCGATAAATGGCTTGTTACGAGTCCTGACCCCGTAAAGGATCAGACCGATTTTCTGGCTCAGATAGAGAGCTGGCAATTGAAAAAAGCGATTTTCCCTATCGGTCATCACATCAAAAACGAAATTCGTGAAATAGCAGAAGAGGAACATCTCATCAATGCCAAGCGCAAAGATAGTCAAGGAATCTGCTTTCTGGGGCAGATTAACTATAATGATTACATCCGCAGATATCTGGGCGAGAACTCTGGCGATGTGATTGAGATGGAGACCGGAAAGCGCATTGGCGAACATAAGGGATTGTGGTTCCATACCATCGGTCAGCGCAAGGGATTGGGCTTTGGTGGCGGTCCTTGGTTCGTCATCAAGAAGGATGTGGAGAACAATATTCTGTATGTAAGTCATGGTTATGACCCTCAGACGGCTTATAAGAAGGATTTCCCATTGCAGGACTTCCATTTCCTTACCAGGGAAGTGGCGATGCAGAAGGTAACCTTCAAGATTCGACATACACCGGAGTATCATCCTGCTACTATCGAAAAACTCGATGATGGCAGATGGATGATTCATTCTGAAGAGGCAATTCATGGTGTAGCTCCTGGCCAATTCTGCGTAGTTTATGATGAAAATCATCATCGCTGCTACGGTTCGGGAGAAATCACCATCTAGGTTTTATGGGTTATAAATCACTTAACATAATTCAAAAAAAGCTGTGTTTATCCGTAGATGAACACAGCTTTTTTTGTTGTTTATTGAAAGAATTAACCCAATAACTTTCCTATGCTACGCAACTTGGTGCGGAATCCGTAGATGGCAATCACCACGAAACAGATGAATGGGAGGATGAACGATACGTTGGTGGATGGCATTCCGAATACGGTATGCATGTCGATGATGGATGCCTGCAAAGGTGGCAGGACACCGCCGCCACGGAAGTAGTCACGGTTAGCTGGATACCAGGTAGTTGCCTTCAAAGATAGTGATAAAAAACATCATTGTTATGGTCGTTACATTTTTTTGTGTTTATTTGTTTTTATTTTCATAAAAGAAAAACGTGTAAGTAATTGGGTTACTTACACGTTTGGAGTATTGCCTGTAGCAATCTGTTTGGCTGTAGATATGAGTTGCTCAAATTCTGCGCAGAACTCGGTCATCTGATGATAGAGCAGATTGCTACCTTTATCAGCGAGTTCCTTATCTGGCAATGGACCGCTATTGATAGCCACTGTGAAGATGTTGGCAGCTACACCGGCACGCACGCCCAATGGAGCATTCTCTACCACGATACCTTCCCATGGTTTCAAGTCGCCAGCCTTCTGCAATCCCATCAGGTATGGATCAGGATTTGGCTTGCCGCGCTTCACATCGTATGCGGTTACGATATGCGCTTCGTCTAGGTATTCGCCGAAGTCGTTGAGGAGTCTCAGGATGAGTGGACGCTGACCGCTACCGGTAACTACTCCCACCTGCATTCCTGCATCCTTGATCTTCTGCATGATTTCCTTCACGCCAGGGAATATCTCGGCGGTTGGCATGGAATGGAAGATGTCGGTCTTCACATCATACATCTTCTGCGCTTCATCCAGGGAGATGTCGATACCCTTCTGCTTCTTCACCATCATCTGGATGGTATCGATGCCTCGGGCTCCCTCGGTGGCATAGGCATCGGCGGCAGTCATGTGGATATCGAACTGCTTCATTGACTCCTGCCATGCCACGGCATGATTGGGCATACTATTATATAATACGCCATCCATATCAAAAAGAACGGCTTTAGGGTTGAATTCCCCAAAGCCGTGGTCTTTTAAGTATTTTGAAATAATATCTTTCATAAAATTTGAAGGAGTTAAGGAGTTAAAGAAGTTGAGAAGTTAAGACAATAGTTTATAATCTTATGTCCTCTCTCTGTTTTTCTAGGAGAAAAGCATTTGTCTTAACTCCTTTAACTCCTAAAATATATATTATTTCTCGTTAGCCAGACGCTCCTGGATAGCCTTGCTCTCTGCCTCATAACCTGGCTTGTTGAGCAATGCGAACATGTTCTTCTTGTAAGCCTCAACACCTGGCTGGTTGAATGGGTTCACCTCTTCCAAGAGACCGCTGATACCGCAAGCCTTCTCGAAGAAGTAGATCAGCTGACCAAGGTAGTAAGCGTTCAACTCAGGCACGTTAACCAGGATGTTAGGAACACCACCGTCAACGTGAGCCAGACGTGTACCGAGCTCAGCCATCTTGTTAACCTCATCAACACGCTTGCCCTCGAGGAAGTTCAAACCGTCGAGGTTCTCATCGTCGTGTGGGAAGAGCAGCTTCTCGTTAGGAGTCTCAACGCTGATAACAGTCTCGAAGATAGAGCGCTCGCCCTGCTGAATCCACTGACCCATAGAGTGAAGGTCGGTAGTGAAGTCGCAAGCTGCTGGGAAGATACCCTTCTGGTCCTTACCCTCGCTCTCACCATAGAGCTGCTTCCACCACTCAGCAAAGTAGTGAAGCTTTGGCTGGAAGTTGCATACAATCTCAATCTTCTTGCCAGCCTGAGTGTAGAGAGCCTGACGTGTAGCTGCATAGATGGCAGCAGGGTTCTCCTCGAAAGCTACGTCCTTGCCGCAAGCCTTCTCCATTTCAGCTGCACCGGCAACGAGCTGCTTTACATCGAAACCAGCTACTGCGATAGGCAACAGACCTACTGGAGTCAAGACAGAGAAGCGACCACCCACGTTGTCTGGGATGATGAAACTCTTGTAACCCTCCTTGTCAGCGCAAGTGCGGGCAGCACCCTTCTTAGCGTCGGTAACGGCTACGATAACATCCTTAGCCTCGTCCTTGCCACGCTGATCCTCGCACTGCTTCTTCAAAAGACGGAAAGCAAGAGCTGTCTCAGTTGTGGTACCAGACTTAGAGATGTTGATGACACCAAACTTCTTGTCCTTCAAGTAAGAAGTCAACTCGAAGAGGTAGTCCTCACCGATATTGTTACCTGCGAAGAGGATAGTAGGGTTCTTCTTGTCGTTTAGGAGCCAAGCAAAAGAGTTACCGAGGCCTTCGATAACGGCGCGAGCACCGAGGTAGCTACCACCGATACCTGCAACAACAACAACTTCACACTTCTCACGCAATGTGTTGGCAACAGACTGAATCTCATCGAGGAACTCAGGAGTGATAGAAGATGGCAAATGCAACCATCCCAGGAAATCGTTACCTTCACAAGTGCCGTTCTCAAGAGCTTCCTGAGCGGCCTTTACCTTAGGCTCGTAAGCCTTTACTGCACCCTCAGCGAGGAATGATGCAGCCTTTGTAATGTTTAAGCTGATACTTTTCATTTTACCATTTATCTAAATGAATCTGTTAAAAGTTTTATCTCTATTTGTGGACTGATGCGTTCATACAATATATTATATACGGCATCGAGGATTGGCATGTTGACGTGCATGTGGCGATTGATTTCCTTCATACACTTCGTACCAAAGTATCCCTCGGCAATCATCTCCATCTCTATCTGCGCACTCTTCACGCTGTAGCCTTTACCTATCATGGTTCCGAAGGTACGGTTGCGGGAGAAGTTGCTGTAACCCGTCACGAGCAGGTCGCCCAGATATACCGAGTCGTACATACTACGTTCGATAGGGTGGACGGCTGTAAGGAAGCGATGCATCTCCTGAACAGCGTTTGACATGAGTACCGCCTGGAAATTGTCTCCATACTTCAAACCGCCACAGATACCTGCAGCAATGGCATATACGTTTTTCAGCACCGAAGAGTATTCGATACCAACCACGTCGCTCGAAGTCTTGGTCTTGATAAACTCGCTTGCCAGACAGTCGTTGGCAAAGGCACGCGCCTTGTCTGTATCACTGCAGCCCACTGTGAGATAGCTCAATCGTTCCAGCGCTACCTCTTCGGCATGAGAAGGTCCACCGATACATGCCAGATTCTCGTAAGGAACATCGTATACCTGATGGAAATATTCTGAGCAAACGAGGTTCTCATCTGGCACAATACCCTTGATGGCTGTGATAATAAACTTGTCGCTGATGCGAGTCTTGAGTTTCTTGAGATGATTCTTGAGGTATGGCGATGGGGTTACGAATACGAGCGTATCGTAGTTCTGCACTATCTTGTTGATATCGGAAGAGAAGAAAATCTCATCTACGTTGAATCGTGCCGACATCAGATAGGCTGGGTTATGCCCCATGCGCTTGAAGTCTTCGATGCGGTCATTGCGACGCATATACCAGCCTATGTGATGAGTATGCCCCACCACAATCTTGGCTATTGCCGTAGCCCAGCTACCGCCGCCAATAATCGCTATTTTACCGCAGTTATACACTTCGAATGAATTTATAAATTAAAAATTAATAATTAATAATGTATAATGAGGCTTTCGCCTTTGTTTGTAGATATAATGTATAACTAATAAAAAGCCGGAACTCTTTATTAATTATACATTATTAATTATGCATTATCAATTAAGCATTTGCTGCATCAATCCAGCCCTGGATGTCATCAACAGAAGGCTTCTCGTAGCCGAGCTTGTACTTCTTGTTGATTTCTCCAATCTTCTGCTGCAAGCCTTGTGCTTTCTCTTCACGGATATCAGAGATGAGGTTGAAACCTGCCTTGCGGAGCACGTATGCCCAATCCTCTGGCACGCCAATCTCTGCCCATTCCTTGATGGTGCTCTGTGGCATCTTCTTCTCTGGTTTCATCTGTGGGAAGAACAGTACTTCCTGGATGAAGGTCTTGCCGGTCATCAACATGACTAAGCGGTCGATACCGATACCGATACCTGATGTTGGAGGCATACCGTACTGCAGGGCACGGAGAAAGTCCTGATCGATGATCATTGCCTCATCATCACCCTTGTCGGCAAGCTTCATCTGGTCGATGAAACGCTCTTCCTGGTCGATTGGGTCGTTGAGCTCAGAGTATGCATTGGCAAGCTCCTTACCGTTTACCATCAACTCGAAACGCTCGGTCAAGCCTGGCTTTGAACGGTGCATCTTGGTCAATGGAGACATCTCTACAGGATAGTCGGTGATGAAGGTTGGCTGGAGGAATGTACCCTCGCAGAACTCACCGAAGAGCTCATCAATCAACTTACCCTTACCCATGGTCTCATCTACGTCCATGCCCTTCTCCTTGCAGAATGCGCGGATCTCTTCCTCGGTCTTGCCGTTGCAGTCGAAACCGGTCTTTTCCTTGATTGCATCGAGGATAGGCAGACGGCGATATGGAGCCTTGAAGCTGATGATGTTGCCATCAATCTCGCGCTCTGGCTTGCCGTTTACGGCGATACAGATGGTTTCGAGCAACTTCTCTGTGAAAGCCATCATCCAGTTGTAGTCCTTGTACTGAACATAAAGCTCCATACAGGTAAACTCAGGGTTGTGGTTGCGGTCCATACCCTCGTTGCGGAAGTTCTTGCCGATTTCATAAACACCCTCGAAACCACCTACGATGAGGCGCTTCAGATAAAGCTCGGTAGCGATACGCATGTACATATCCTGATCGAGTGCGTTGAAGTGGGTGATGAATGGACGGGCTGAAGCACCACCGGCAATGCTCTGCAGGGTAGGAGTCTCTACCTCTGTATAACCAGCGTTGTCAAGTACGCTGCGGAGAGTTCGGAGCACAGTGGCACGCTGCAGGAAGGTTTCCTTCACACCATCGTTTACGATGAGGTCAACGTAGCGCTGACGGTAACGCAACTCTGGGTCGTCGAACTTGTCGTAAGCCACACCATCCTTGTACTTCACGATTGGGAGTGGCTTCAAGCTCTTGGAGAGCAGGCACAACTCCTTGGCGTGAACTGAAATTTCGCCAGTCTGTGTGCGGAAAACGAAACCCTTTACACCGATGAAGTCACCGATATCGAGAAGCTTCTTGAATACTGTATTGTAAAGGTCCTTGTTCTCGTCTGGACAAATCTCGTCGCGGGCGATGTAAACCTGGATTCTTCCCTTTGAGTCCTGCAACTCAGCGAAACTGGCTTTACCCATTACGCGGCGACCCATCATACGGCCAGCGATAACTACCTGGCGTGGCTCGTCCTCGTCCTTAAACTCAGCTTTGATGTCAGTGCTGAATGCATTGGTTGGAAACTCTGCTGCTGGGTATGGGTCGATGCCCATCTCGCGCAATGTCTGAAGACTTTGTCTGCGAACGATTTCCTGTTCGCTTAACTCTAAAATGTTCATACTTTATTTAGATATATCTATTTGTTTTCTTTTTGTTGGTGCAAAAATACAAATAATTTTTCGAACTCTTGCCCTATTTTTATGCTTTTTAATACAATAAGGTAATTTATCTATGCAAATGTTGCGCAAGCCTATAGTTTGATGAAGATTTTTCGGTGATACATCCAGATACCCATTGCTGCGTGGATAGCTACAAAGAAGAGGGCGTAGGTGAGCGATGCTACATACTCATCACTGATGACGCTCTGGATGCCAATGAAAATCTCTGCCTTGATGTCAAAACTTCCAAAGAGGATGGCAAGTGCCTCGCTCATCACATAGAGAAAAAGCGGATTCATGCCAAAGGCAAGCAGACCCTTGGTCAGGATGTTGTCCTTGCTGCTCGGCTTGTTGTCGATAAACTGCAACAGGATGCCCAATATCCAGGAGGCGAATCCGCAGGTTACGAATACGTAGCTGGGACTCCAGATGCGCTTGTTGATGCCGAAACCAATCAGGGAGAGTCCGAAGCCTAGAGCTACCATCACGAGACCTGCCACCTTCAATACCTTGATCTTCGAATCTACGGTCTGACCTGCTACGGAAATGTACTTGCAGCAGAGGAATCCTATCATCGTATGGGCGATGGATGGAATCGTGCTCAGTAATCCTTCCGGGTCTACCGGACTTCTTTGATAGAGATGGTTGATGCCGAAAATGCTGCGGTCTACCTGTGCCAGGATATTGGTGGATGCATCGTATGCATAGCCATTGCCAAACACCAGAATGCCCATATAAACTACGAGTAATCCGATGATGGTATGGATGAAATAGCGATGGTTCAGGGTGATGGCGAGCAGGGCCACGACTCCGTAGCAGATGGCTATACGCTGCAATACTGCCCATATTCGCAGGTGGGCAAAGTCTAGTGCATCTCCACTGCATATCATGTCAAACCAGTTGATACCCAAACCGATGAGGAAGAGTAGGATGGTTCGCTTGGCTATCTTTCTATAGACGTGGGCTGAGGGCTTGAACTCTGTCTTCTTCAGGGATATGAAGGTTGACATTCCCACCATGAAGAGGAAGAACGGGAAGACAAGGTCGCACGGTGTGAGACCATTCCACTTGCTATGCTCCAGAAAGCTGTAGTTGTGCTCCCCGCCATTGTTAACCAATATCATGAGGGCTACGGTGAGTCCTCGCATCACGTCGAGTGATTTTAATCTGTTCATATATTACTTGATGACTTTCACGAATTACTTGATGAAATGAATGACTTCTTTTGCTACATCCACAGTGTTCCCTTCTGGCTTTGAAGAGTATGGATTCTTCTGCAGGGTCCATGGTTCCTCCAGCGCATACCAGTCGATTTTCGGTGCGCTAGGCAATGCCAGCTGGAAGAGCTCTGCGGATGTTTTTCCTGCATTCTTGCCACTGCCCAAGGCATCGTAATCGATGTTGGTGCAAGCTGCCATCTGGTCGGCGAGTGCTTTCATATAGGTACTCCATCGCTTGTAGTAGAAATCCTTCAGCAAACCTTGCCATTCCTTGTGTCCATAATCCCGTAGCCCGCCGTCGTCTGCGCAGACACGGTTGCCCCAGGTGGTAATCTGTACGCGGGCATTCCATTCGTAGAGGTCTTTCTCTTCAGCGGTCTTGCCCAGGTTGCGTGCTTCCTCTATCCAATGTCCCAGACGGAATTCTGGACGGGTACCGAGCAGTTGGTCCTGTAGAAGAATCATCTTCAGGAAACGGTCAGCATCCTTGTCAAACTCCTTACGGGAGAAGGAATGATAGTCTGCAATGGCTTTCCAGTACTGTTTGCGCCCCTGGTCGGCAAGTGCCTGGCGGCAGATATCTACCAGATCATACTCATAGTTGTTGTTGCCACGGTATTTGTCTGCTACGCTGGCAAAGAGAATGGCTGCCTGCCGGGTATCCTCCGGGTCGTAATAGTTGCGCATCTTCGACCAGCTGGAAACCTGGAAGTTGTTTAACGAAGGGCGTCCGCAGAAGATGCTCTCGTGAGGACCCTGCTGGTTGTTGCCCATCGGACAGTTGTAGATGCTCTGAGCCAGAATTGTCCATGCTTTCTCGATGGTTGCATCGTGTACCCCATATCGGGCATAGCAGTATTCCTTGAGCCAGTCTTCCTTGGTAGTCTTCTCGGCACGCCAAGGCAGTTCGCTCATCAGTTCAAACATCACAGGGTTGTTTTCTGAACCTTCCATCGTGAAGCCCCATCCCTTAAGTGAAGAGTGAAGAGTGAGGAGTGAAGAATTCTCTTGTTTTTGGGTGTCCTTTTTCCCCGTTGCCAGATAGAAGTTGTTCAGCAGCTGGTCCATTCTTCCATGCAGACCCACATTGCCACCGAAATTCTCCAGCATACAGAAGAGCCACTGGTGCTTGCCGTAACCACCATCGCGCTTCAGAATGCTGGGACCGCCAAACATCGGACGGCATTCGGAGAAGAGGTCGAGCACCAGGATGTCGCCTACCTTTAAGTCTTCAATCATCTGAGGGCGAGGATTTTCGTTCCATCCCTGTACCACCCAGATGGCTTTTGGGTTAGCACGCTTCATTGCACTCATCAGTGCCTTTCCTGCTTTGGCATAATCCACGGCTGCATCGTCACCGCTCTCGTGGAAAGGATCCATCGAATAGAAATCTGATTTTCCGTAGAGCTTGGTCAGTTCCTTATAATATAGGTCGGCGATTTCTGTAAATCTGCTATCGGTAGGAGAGAGGTTGGCAGGGCGCTGGTAACCGTTCCACTTGCCGGCATCCGTCACGTTCAACCCCAATCTCTCTTTGGCATCGTGAGGCACCATACCGCAATAGCCAGGCAAGACAGGTTTCATTCCCATCTCCTTCATTCTGGCAAGAATCTTCTTCTGGAGAGTTTCCTGCTGCTTATACCAGCTCAATGGAAGCGGACCTCCCCAACCTTCCAGGTTGTTCATCTCCCACCAGGCAAGGAAAGCGGGTCCGGCGATGAACTTGCCCACTTCTTCTTCTGAATATCCCAGTTTCAGGAGCATGTTGCGCCACACGCATTCTGTGCCCACGGCTGCAAGTGGCATGTTGATGCCGTGAAGCGCCATCCAGTCTATTTCTTTCTGCCATCGGTTCCAGTCCCAGAAAGCCATCGTGTAGGAGAAGGTACAGTAGTTGAAATCGTAGCGCAGTTTGAGGTCGGTCTCGTGGCGCTCCTTCTGCTTGACGGCTGGCAGTACTGCTGGCAGTTTGGTGTTCATGCTGTTCCATGTGATATGGATGCCGGCATAATGCTTCAGATACCAGTTGATGCCCACGGCAATATTCACCCAGGAGTTGCCCCGGATGATTATGGGATTGTTTCTACCGGCAGATTGGGATGCTGTTGCATTCTTTCCGCTTCTAGCTTGGTCTATCTCGAAGAAATCTTTGTCAGACTTGACAAGTATTGTCTTGAACTTGGCAGCAGCTCCCTTGTCTATGCGATTCAGAAGATCGTCTGCCGGATTTGCGTATGCACCAAAAGTAATAGTACATAATAGTCCTAGGAGTAATTTTTTCATAAAATCGTTTGTTGTTGTTTCAATATGCTGCAAAGATAGTAAAAAAATGCGGTTCATACCAAGTAAAAGTGTTTAAAAGTATAAAAAAGGCTTATTTATTTTGTTTTGTCTTTTATTTGCATTAATTTTGCAAGAAAATGAGGTGAGGAGTGAGTTGGACATCCGTTTGCTCTTATCCCCCTAAACAACCAACTTTAAATTTTGATAAGGATGAACATAGACGAAGTAGTAAAAAGAATAAGTAAGACCGATGGACTTTCTAAAACCCTCGGCATGCATTTTATCTCAACTCCTGAGCCTGATACGCTTCAGGCTACGATGAAAGTGGATGAGCGTAATCGCCAGCCATTCGGATTCCTGAGTGGGGGTGCTTCTCTGGCACTGGCGGAAAATGTGGCTGGTATCGGCTCCTTGGCTCTCTGCCCTGGTCAGATAGCTGTGGGCATCAATGTGAGTGGCACTCATGTACTAGCAGTGAGCGAGGGAGATACGGTTACTGCATATGCCAAGCTGGTTCACAAAGGCAGGACCCTGCATACTTGGGAAGTTGCAATCAAAAACACTGCTGATGAGTTGATCTGCACCGTACAGGTAACCAACTATGTGTTTACTCCTAAGAAGAAAGATACTAAGATGGAGGAATCTAATAAGACAGAAGAATAAAGTATGACGGCATTTGCATACTATCGTTTGCCTTATCTGCATCACGCTCATTATGTGGTGCAGCATGAGGGTGAGCCGGAAGTTCTCTTCTCTGTGGCAGAACTGAATGGTAAGGAGGGGTTTGTAATAGCTCCTTTCTCGCCATCCAGCGATTGTCCTGTGCTTTTGATTCATCCTGATGAAAGCAAACTGATTGCTGTGGGGAACGAAAATGGCCCTGGAGAGAAGGCGCCGCAATCCTCTCCTGATGGGGCTGAAAATGCATCCCGACGTAGCTCTTCATACGTCGGGACGCAGCCAGAACTGCATCGGGACGCAGTAAACGCTACGTCGGGACGTAATTTTGAGGCCTACGCCAGAGAGTTTGAATGCTTTCATCAGCAGTTATCCGAAGAGACATTCAGCAAGATTGTTTTGGCAAGAAAAGTTTCTCTGGTGAGTGATAAAATCAGAATAAAAAAAATAGATAGTGTTGATGCTCAGGATGTTGCGTCTTTAAAGGCGCTTTTCCTGAAAACCTGCCGTATGTATCCTCGTCTTTTCGTTGCCTTAGTTTATACTTCCCAATCGGGTATGTGGCTGATGGCAACTCCGGAAATCTTGCTCAAGGGGGAGGGAGATGAGTATCAGACGATGTCTTTGGCAGGTACGCAAAAGGCGGAGCCTTCCCGAACCATTGCTGATTATCCGGTAGAGGGCGTGGAATGGTCGGAGAAGAACAGGGAAGAGCAGCAGTATGTTACGGATTATATCGAAGACTGCATCAAGGGCTTTGCTGGGGATTACAGACTGAAAGGTCCGTATACCACGATGGCTGCCAATCTTTATCATCTCCGTACCGATATCTCTTTCAGATTGCTGGATAAAGGCAGGTTGGGGGATGTAATCAATGCTTTGTATCCTACGCCTGCAGTCTGTGGTATCCCAAAGGATGCGGCTCGCCGGTTCATATTGCAGCATGAGCTTCATTCCCGTAAATACTATAGCGGTTTTGTCGGTCCGATTTCTTCGCAGGGAAAGACTCATCTCTTCGTTTCTCTCCGCTGCATGAACATCTTGCAGGATGGCATCTGTGAACTATATGCCGGTGGCGGATTGCTCAAGGAGAGCGAGATGGAAAAGGAGTGGAAGGAAACTGAAGCTAAAATGCAGACAATCAGACGGGTTTTGCTTTAGCAGAATTGGCAATTGTTAATTATTAATTGTAAATTATATTATTATAAATTAGTTTTCGTGTTTAGTAATATCGATAATGTCAATATCCTGACGGCTGTTCTCGCATCTCATGGTGTGAGAAGAGTAGTGGTTTGTCCTGGAAGTCGTAATGCGCCCATCGTACATAATCTTAATGAGATGGATGGCATTACCTGCTATCCAGTCACCGATGAACGCAGTGCGGGATTTGTGGCTATGGGTATTGCCTTGGGTAATCCGTCACCGTGTCCGGATCCGGTAGCGGTCTGTGTTACTTCCGGCTCTGCATTGCTCAATCTCTATCCGGCAGTCTGTGAGGCTTATTATCAGAAGTTGCCAATCATCATCATTTCGGCAGATAGACCGGAGGCTTGGATAGGCCAGCAGGATGGACAGACCCTGCCGCAGGCTCATGTATTCGGTACGATGGTGAACAGAAGTGTGAATCTTCCAATCGTATCCAACGAGGAGCAGGCTTGGTATTGTGAACGGTTGGTGCATGAAGCGGTCATCGACTGCGTGCACCGCAAGATAGGTCCGGTACATATCAATATCCAGCTTTCTGAACCTCTCTATCAGTTTACGGTAGACAAGCTGCCGAAAACTCATTGGGTGGATTACGTGAAGACCAATCTCTTTGGCGGCAGTTTCCATTACGGTGATATGCTTGATTTTCTGAATGCCAGAAAGCCGATGATCGTGGTGGGACAGGATTATCCATGCAGTCAGCTTTACGGTATCAAGCAGATTGATTCGTGGGCAGTTACGCTCATCGAACCGACGGCTTTAGGCACGTCAAGCGAGGATCCTGCATGCCGGGAATTTTCCAGCAATCTCCTGGTTACCAATTTCGATGAAGTGCTGAATAATGTGGGAGATAACGGGGATTATATGCCCGATTTTATTCTCTATGTAGGAGGCACCCTGGTGAGCAAGCGCCTCAAGCTGTTCCTTCGCCTTGCCGTGAAGAAAGGTGCTAAGGTGTGGCGGGCAAGCACCGATGGTGATTACATCGATACCTTTATGCGTATTGACCGTATCTTCCAATGCGATACCACACTGCTGGCGGATGCCATGACCTCTTATGATCAGGTTTATCGGGATGAAGTGGATGCGTATAAGGAACGTTGGGAAAAAGCACTGTGGGCGGCTAAGCGTCATGCTTTCGATTATGAACCATCCTTCAGCAGTATGGCTGCGGTGAAGGCTTTTCAGACCGAGTTTCTGGCTCATTCACTGGATGATACTCGTGAGTGCCGTCTCTTTTATGGCAATAGCATGGCTATTCGTCTGGCTTGCATTTATGCCCGCCAGTATGTGCATTGCAATCGGGGGGTGAATGGTATCGAGGGTTCGCTATCTGCAGCTGCGGGCTTGTCTATCTATCTTTCGGAATATCATCATCCTGATGCCAGGAGCCAGCAGAAGGTTTTCTGCGTGTTGGGCGACCTGAGTTTCTTCTACGATCAGAATGCCCTCTGGAACCAGAATCTCAATGGCAGTCTTCGCATCTTGCTCTTGAATAATGGCGGCGGAGCCATCTTTGCCAAGTTCAAGGGATTGAAGGAAAGTGCTGCACGCGAGAAACTGGTGATGGCTGAGCATTGCACTTCTGCTTATCACATCTGTCTGGCACAAGATGTAGCCTATCAGAACGCTGATGATATGAAGTCGCTCTGTGAGGGCATCGATTGGCTCATCCATACCGAGTCAAGCAGACCGATGCTTCTGGAGGTTCTTACGGATATAGAAACAGATAATCAGGTTCTGGATGAATATTATAATAGTTTAGAGTTATCATCAGAGAAAGAAGGATGAACCATCCTTTCTGAAAGTAACCTGAAAGTAATCATAAAGTTCAAAGTTCAATAATCAAAGTTCAAAGTAAATGAGAGAATGGAAAAAGATAGAAGGTTTTGATTTCAAGGAAATCATCTTCGAGGAGTATAATCACATTGCTAAGATTACCATCAATCGTGAGCGTTATCGCAACGCCTTCACTCCATTGACTACCTGGGAGATGGCGCAGGCTTTCAACTACTGTCGTGACTGTCTGGATATCCGTGTGGTTATCCTGACGGGTGCTGGCGACAAGGCTTTCTGTGCCGGTGGAGATATGCATGTGAAGGGTAGAGGTGGATATGTTGGCAACGATGGTGTGCCTCGTCTCAACGTGCTTGATGTACAGATGCAGATTCGTCGTTTGCCAAAGCCTGTTATCGCCATGGTGAACGGTTATGCCATCGGTGGTGGTCATGTGCTTCATGTGATGTGCGACTTGACCATCGCTTCAGAGAATGCCATCTTCGGACAGACTGGTCCTAAGGTAGGAAGCTTCGATGCTGGTTTCGGTTCTTCTTATCTGGCACGCATGGTTGGTCAGAAGAAGGCCCGTGAAATCTGGTTCCTCTGCAAGCAGTATTCTGCGAAGGAGGCAGAAGAGATGGGAATGGTCAACAAGGTGGTTCCTCTCGACCAGTTGGAAGATACCTGCGTAGAATGGGCTGAAATCATGATGGAGCGTTCTCCTTTGGCTCTCCGTATGATCAAGGCTGGCTTGAATGCTGAGTTGGATGGTCAGGCTGGTATTCAGGAGTTGGCTGGTGATGCAACGATGCTCTATTATACCATGGATGAGGCTCAGGAGGGTGGCAAGGCTTTCCTGGAGAAGCGCAAGCCTCGTTTTGAGGATTATCCTCAGTTCCCGTAAATGGCAGAGTGAGTAATCGAATATAAGGATATATAAACCATATAGGATGCCTTCGGTCATCTTGTATGGTTTATTTTTTTTCCTTCACTATGGATGCTGGATGAAAACCAATAGGGGGAAGATGAAGATAAATGAGAAATGGATGAAAATAAAAAAGCCAACCTCTAATACTAGAGATTGGCAATCTTAATGCTTTATGGGTGGAAGGTGGGACTCGAACCCACGACATTCAGAACCACAATCTGACGCTCTAACCAACTGAACTACGTCCACCATGTTAGCTTGCTTAATTGTTATTTCTTTTAAGCGAGTGCAAAGGTACTACATTTTTTTGAATCCACCAAATTTTTTCTAAACTTTTTTCTGAAAAAATTCATTTTTCTGTAAAAAAATAGCATTTCCCCTTAAAACTGCAGTTTTTTTGATGGGAAAATGCTATTTATAAGTTTACAAGCTATTACTTAGCAGGGCTAGCTGGTACAGTTGGAGTTGCTGCTTTCTGTGCATCTGCTGCACCATTAGCTGCTGGGGCTGCTTTCTGAGCACCTGCTGCAGCATCCTTGCTAGCACCTGGCATAGCAGGAAGAGCAGTCTGCTCCTGAGTTGCACCTTCCATAACGCTGCTTTCACCAGCTGCCTGAGGTGCTACATAAGCACAAACTATGCTGATAACTACCATGGCACCAGCGAGACCCCATGTTAATTTCTCTATAATGTCGGTTGTCTTACGAACGCCCATGATAGAGTTTGTTGAAGAGAAGTTACTTGCAAGTCCACCTCCCTTTGATTCCTGGATGAGCACGATGAAAATCATCATGATTGCTACCAGGACGATTAATACTACAAATAATGTGTAAGCCATTTTTTAAAACTAGTTTTATTTATTATTTTTATTTGTTATTTTTATTATTTCCGTTTAATATCAGTTTCTCAAGAAATCTTAGCTGGTCCACATAGTAGGCACTCTTGTATGGATGCTGCTTGTAGAGTCGCTCGATAATTTGATAAGCTCGTTCATACTTGCCCTGTTTGATGTAGATGCGGGCGAGGGTTTCTGTAAATACACCACTATTTTCAGTTTGTTCCTCGTTGTCATTGTCATCTTCCAGTTGAGGCGTGTATTCTGGCTTGTATTCCTCTCCTTGCTGTATCTTTGGCAATTTGAATCCTCCATCTTCCATGAAGTCATCAATCAGACTGATGGTTCTTGAAGGTTTCTCGTCTTCTTCTTGATCTTCAGTCTCCATCAGATAAGCTACATAATCAACAGCTGCATCTGCAGGTGTTGGCTTCCGCTTTTCTTTCTTAGCTTCTTTTTCTTCTGCATCTGTTGGTATAGAACCTAGGAAACTGTCGATAAGGTCGCTTGTGCGGTCTGCCTTAGATGTATTGTGCAAGTTGCTTTTTGATGCTTCTCCTTGAGTAGGATAAGCCTTGCTCTTTTCCCCATAGTTTTCTTTCTTGAACTGATAGTGCGCTGCTTCAACCATTTCGAAGATGACCTTGCGGTCGGTTATGTAGATGGCTGCACGGCGTAGCTCTTCGTCGAAACTAGGGTCGTGGAGTAGGTACAGGTTTTTCAACATCAAGAGGCGAGCCGTTTGATAATAGGGATATAGAGCCAAGAGGGCGCGCAAGTCGTAGAGCGTCTCCCGGTTCATCTCCTCTGGGTGTTGTATCAATCTGCTTAATTCCACTTTTTTCTATTTAATGTTTGGTTACTATGAACTTTGAGCTATGAACTTTGAGCTATGAACTTTGAGCTATGAACTTTGAGCTTTGAACTTTGAGCTTTGAACTTTATGATTTGTATAGCTGTTGAATTCTTCACTCTTCACTCTTCGTTCTTCACTTACTATTTCCTTACCAGTTAGCTACTGTAGCGTTGAATATCTGGTCTACCAAGTCTTTTACCATCTGGGTGACCAGTTCTTCCTGAACAGAAGCTAAACTTTGTGTGGTATCGTAGGTCTTTGCAGAGGTGAATGACTTTTCGAAGTCCTCGGTATGTTTCTTGTTATTCGTGAAACGGACATTGACGGTGATACTCAATTCTGTCTGTGCAGAATAACCTTCAGCAGATACCGACTTGTTGCGCTGTGAATATTGGGTAATTTCACCCTCAATCTTCAGGTCGCCATTACGGGAAACCTGTCGCAACTGGGTATTGTTGGCAAATTTGTCTTTCAGCTCGTTGTTGAACATTGGTCCCATTGGTCCCCAAACGTATGAACTTCTGATAGGGAAGTCTGCTATTTGGATAGTCTTGGTCTGGGTATAGTCAATGCTGGCGCCGTTGAAGCCGTAGCTAACGGAACATGCAGTCATGATGCCTATGACCAATGAAATCCCTAATATATATATGTACGCGCGTAATTGCTTCATAATTTATATTTCTTTATTTTCCGGTAAAGTGTTCTGTCTGATATACCCAATTCCTCAGCGGCTTTCTTTCGATTGCCATTGTTGCGTTCCAGAGCCTTTTCTATCATTTGTTTGCTCAAGTCATCGAGATTCAGTGAGTCGTTCTCTTTGATTTCTTCTGCCTCGATTTCTTCTGGTTCCGATTGTCCCATTTTGTCAGCTCGGATGATTCCCGGTTCATGTCGGATGATTCCTGTGTCATGCTGGATGATTCCTGTGTCATGCCGCATCATTCCTTCTGCTGGTGTGATAGACTGTGTTTTTTCAAACTCTGCCGGATAGGTTGTTGGACTCATGTTCGATACAGAGGTAGGACTACTGAATCCTTCTGCTCCTCTTAGTTGACGGGCTTCATCCAGTTGCTTGCGCAATGATCCCACCTCTCTTCGCAGGTCACTCACGTTTCCTCTTAGTTCGTAAAGAATCTTATAGAGAAATTCTCGTTCGTTTTCATAACTGTGCGAGGTGTTGTTGCTCTGTGGAATGGTGGCAAGTTGAGTAGTCTCTTCATCGCGTGGGATAAAATGCATGAGTGTCTCCATGTTAATTTCCCGTTCACGACTTAATACCGACATTTGCTCGGTAATGTTCTTGAGCTGTCTCACGTTGCCTGGCCACTTATATTTCAGCATGAGTTTCTTGGCATCTTCTGTCAGGCTGATCTTTGGCAGATTGTATTTCTCTGCCATTTGCATGGCGAAAAGGCGGAACAACAGTAAGATGTCATTTCCTCGTTCGCGAAGTGGAGGCATCTGGATAGGAATTGTATTCAGTCGGTAATACAAGTCTTCGCGGAATCTTCCTTCGCTGATTGCCTTTCTCATGTTGACGTTGGTGGCAGCAACGATTCGTACGTTGGTCTTGCGAATCTCTGTTCCACCTACGCGGATATATTCGCCCGTTTCCAGCACTCTCAGCAGTCTTGCCTGAGTCTGTATGGGCAGTTCGCCCACCTCGTCAAGAAATATAGTACCCTTGTTGGCTATTCCGAAGTAGCCTTCGCTTTCTCCTATGGCTCCGGTAAAGGAACCCTTCTCATGTCCAAAGAGCTCACTGTCTATAGTGCCCTCAGGAATGCTTCCGCAGTTGATGGCAAAATACTTTTCTCTTCTTCTTGGTGAGTTGTCATGGATCACCCTCGGAATGATTTCCTTACCAACTCCACTTTCTCCGATAATAAGCACAGAAAGATCTGTCGGTGCCACCTGTAAGGCGACATCGAGAGCATGATTCAATCCGTCGCTATTTCCGACGATATTGTAGCGTTGTTTTATTTTCTGTAGTTCAGATGTATCCATTTAGCTGCCAAAATTACACATTTTTTTTGAAATATCAGCATATATTGCCCAAAAATAGGTCTTTTTTAACGTTTACCTATTCTTGGGCATCATATTTTGCTTTAAATTAAGCTTCTGGAGCTACTTGCTGAGCTGGTTCAGTTGTAGCTTGTGGAGCTTCCTGACCTTCATTCTTTGGACGAGGTGTAAAGTTCTTTTCATTCTTTGGAGGGAATGGCTTGCCGCCCTTCTTTGGGATAGAGAATCTTACCTTTTCGCTCTCGTCACGCTTCTCGTGATAGAGTTTTGGAAGTGGATTTTCTATTGCCTCATCATAGCTGTTTCTGTTCTGGAAAGCATCAATAGCCAGGAATACTGCCTGGCGGAACGATGACTCGTCAGCTTCATTGCAGCCTGCAATGCTGTAACTTGGTGCCATGTTGGCTGCTGTATGGATGATAGGCAAACCTGCAGTGTAGATGACGCCATCCTCTGTATAGAGAGAATGGAATGGGGTAGTGGCTTGGTCATGATACATGGCCATGATTCCGTCAAAGTCGCTGAAATATCCCTTACCGAAGAACTCATCTGCTGCGTATGGACCAAAAGCCTGAATGCCTTGTTCTGCTAATTTGTCAATAGCAGGAATGATGATTTCGCTCTCCTCCTTACCGCAACTTTCCTCTTCGTTGCTGCGAGGATTGAGGGCAAGCACTGCTATGCGTGGGTTGGTGATGAGGAAATCTCTTTTGATGGTTTGTTGCATGAGCTTTACTCTTTCGATAATGCGTTCCTCGGTGATTCCGGCTATTACATTTTTGAATGGAGTCTTCTCTGTAACTGATGCTATGCGAAGGTTGCCACCTACGAGGATGGAAAGGGCTTCCTGTCCTTCGCCAAGACAAGTTTCGATATAATGCTTGTGCCCCTTGAAAGGGAAACCTTCTATCTGGGCATTCTGGTTATTGATAGGGGCTGTGATTAGCACATCATAGAGATTGTCTCTGAAATCAGTCATTGCTCTGTCGAGCGCTTTGATAGCTGCTGCTCCCGATTCGGTGGTAGGCATACCCATGTCTACCTTTACCTCTTCATCTACAGCTGCAAGCAGGTTGATGCGTCCTTCTTCTGCATCTTCTGCTTTCTGGATGATAGAAAACTGTGCTGGCAGGTTCATCGCCTTGCGATAATAGGCTGCCACCTTTGGTGAACCGTAGATGATTGGTGTACAGAAATCCAGCATCTCAGATTCAGCAAATGTCTTAAAGATGAGTTCATATCCGATACCGTTGGTATCTCCGTGAGTGATAGCCACTCTGATTTTCTTATTGTCCATTGATGTATTTTATTTTATTGTGGAAATCGCAGCTTCGAGCTGCTTGATTAATATTTTCTTTTTCATTTCGGGTGCATAGACGAAGCCGATGACATAGAGGTTATGGATGCGATGCATCACGTAAGGTCCTCCCATGGCATCCCCTTTCATCTCCCAGAGTCCTCTTTCTAAAAGAACAGGAATGGTCATATACATGCTGTCGGTTTCGCCCGGCATGTTGGTTCGAAGAATGCTATCAATCTGAGCCTTGTCATTTACATTTACATGAAAAGCATTTGAATTCTTCATTCTTCGTTCTTCACTCTTCTCTTTTCCTGCTCTTCGTTCTTCACTCTTCACTTTCATCACGAGCAGGTTCTGCATTCCCGTACTTGCGTTGTTCGAAATCCAGATGAAGTTTTTTGCCTTCTTGCTGGCATTCATCGATACCGGGATTTTCATGTCAAGTCCGAATGTCTTCTTTACCTCTTCCTGCATCTCCTTGTTCTGCTTGCTGGGATTGTTGGAGATCATCTCTGCCAGATGCTTCAGTTCAGCTTCATCTACAATTTGGCGGAGCTTTTCGCCATTGAGTCTTTCTCGCAGCTGCTGTACGGAATGGGCATTGATGCGGATGATGTTTTGCGGTTCAGCATTCTCATCGTGGCTCAACTTGACAGCGAAGTCTTTATCTGTGATATTGACGATGATGCGGGTTCTGACGAGCAGGTAGCTGCCTTTTGTCTTCCCCTTCTTCACCTGAATCAGTTTGCAGAGAGGCTCGGGTTGGGGAAGGGCTGGAACGTCTTCCGTCAGTATCCTGGTAACGATGCTGTCGGTATCTCCTTCCAGTACAATCTCGTAAGGTTGCCCTGTACTGGCTGGCTTTTTCCTGTTCTTCCCCGTTAAACCGCAACTTGTCAAGAGGAGAAATATCAGGCAGAACGGGAAAAGAAACGTTATCGTATTTCTCACCATTATGCTATGTTCTTTTCGTCTACTCTTTTTTCTCTTCGTCCTCATGCTGGCGTATTTCGCCAATCTTCTTCGAGGTACTCAGCAAGCCGCAGGCTGCATAGATGTCTTGTCCACGGCTGGCACGGATGGTTGTAAACACGCCGTGCGAGGTAAGGTAATCGCGGAACTGCTCCATCTTTTCGTCATTCACGCCCTGCAGTGGGATGTCTGGAATCTGGTGGAAGCGGATCAGGTTGAAACGGCAATCGAGTCCCTTTACCAACTTGATGATAGCTTTGGCATGCTGCATGCTGTCATTCACTCCCTTGAATACGATGTATTCGAACGAGAGGCGACGCTGGTGGGAGAAGTCGTAGTTCTTCAAAAGCTCTACCACCTGCTCAATACCCATACCTCTTTCTGCAGGCATCAGTTCTGCGCGCTCTGAAGGAATAGGATCGTGCATGGAAATAGCCACATGGCATTCGCTCTCTTCCAGGAATCGCTTCAGTTTGTTCTTCACGCCAACAGAACTTACCGTGATACGCTTCGGACTCCATGCCCAGCCATAGTCGGCAGTCAGAATTTCCGTAGCACGAAGCACGTTGTCGAGGTTGTCCATTGGCTCGCCCTGTCCCATGAATACGATGTTGGTGAGCTTGTCTACCTCTGGCAATGAGTAAATCTGGTTCAGGATGTCGCCGGCAGGCAGACTTCCCTCGAATCCCTGCTTACCTGTTTGGCAGAAGAGACAGTTCATCTTGCAACCCACCTGCGAAGAAACACAGAGCGTGGCACGGTCCTTATCTGGAATATAAACCGTTTCCACAAATTTGCCACTTCGGGTAGGAAAGAGATACTTGATGGTACCATCCACAGAATGTTGTGCGTCGGAATATCCGAAGCATCCTATTTCGTATTCGGCAGCGAGTTTTGCACGGTTGGCTTTCGAGATATTGGTCATCTCATCAATGCTCTTTACATGCTGCTCATAGAGCCATTTCGCCATCTGTCCGCCGGTGAAGGCAGGCATGCCGAGATCCTTTGCCACCTGCTTCAATTCGGCAAGTGTAAGGCCTAAAAGATATTTTTTTTCATTATTCATACTGCAAAGATAGTGTTTTTTGCCGAAAAATTGTTATCTTTGCCACATATTTTAAGATAATAAGTTGAAATAAAGATAAAAAACATAGTTTGATGCCCCCAAATGGGACGAAAAACGAAAAAATAGAAACAAAGAAATGAGACAAAAAATAGACCTTTTCTTGCCTTGTGAAGACCTGGATGTTGCCCAAGAAGCACTCTTGGAACTTCATGACAACAAGACAGTTCAACATATCAATCTCTTGGTGAGTGCTGATTTCGCTGCTTCTCATCAAGTGCCTGATGGTTGTACATTTATCGTTGTCGACCGATTGGAGAGTTCCAATACTGTTAGTAGTATTGCTGAGAACACCGATGCCGACTATGTAATCATTTGTACCAAAGCCACTCCTATCCGTTGGGGATTGTATGCCTTGGAACGTTTCCTCCGTACCGCTGATGATACGGGAGCGGTCATGGTATACTCCGATCATTACTCTGTTCAGGAGGGTAAACTGGAGAAGCATCCGGTCATCGACTATCAGGCTGGTTCACTTCGTGATGACTTCGATTTCGGAAGTCTCTGGCTTGTCAAGGCACAGAATCTGCTCGACTATGCAGCACAGCAGGACAGACAGGAATATCAGTTTGCAGGACTCTATGACCTTCGTCTTTATCTGAGTAGAGTGGGAGAGATTTTCCATATCAATGAATTCCTCTATACGGAAGATGAGCTCGATACCAGAAAGAGTGGAGAAAAGCAGTTCGACTATGTGAACCCTCGCAACCGGGAGGTACAGATAGAGATGGAGAAGGCTTGCACCCATCATCTCGAAAAGGTGGGAGCCTTGGTTGATACCAATTACTATCGACAGCCTGATTTTGATGAGCAGGAGTTTGAATACGAGGCTTCTGTCATTATTCCGGTATTCAACCGTGAAAAGACGATAGCTGACGCAGTGAAAAGCGCACTCAGTCAGAAGACCAGCTTCAAGTTTAATGTTATCGTGGTAAATAATCATTCTACCGACCGTACGGGCGAAATCCTTTCAGAGATTGCCCATGAGATGGAGGAACGGAATGATAAGCAGGCAGGACGCCTTGTCCAGATTGTGCCTGATCGCAACGACCTTGGCATTGGTGGCTGCTGGAATATGGCTATCAACAGCGACCATTGTGGTAAGTTTGCCGTCCAGCTGGATAGTGATGACCTCTATTCTTCCCCTAAGACGCTGCAAAAGATAGTAGATGCCTTCCATAAGCAGAAGGCTGCCATGATGATCGGCTCTTATCGCATGTGCGATTTCGATCTCAATACACTGCCTCCTGGATTGATAGACCATAAGGAGTGGACCGAAGATAATGGCTGTAATAACGCTCTGCGTATCAATGGATTGGGTGCTCCTCGTGCCTTCTTTACCCCATTGGTCCGTCAGATTCAATTTCCTAATACCAGTTATGGTGAGGACTATGCCTTGGGATTGGTGTTCTCTCGTCGCTACCGTATTGGCAGAATCTACGATGAACTTTACCTCTGCCGTCGTTGGGGAGGAAATAGTGATGCTGCCTTGAGTATCGATAAGGTAAATGCCAATAATCTTTATAAGGACCGTCTTCGCACCATGGAGTTGAAGGCGCGCCAGCAGATGTTGCAGGGCAAGGCTGATATAATGGAAGATAGCAGTATCTCCCGTTTCTTCAATCGCCAGATGGAGAAATGGGCTGATGCCCGTCACCGCTTCCGCGATCTCAAGCATGTGGAGACCCATCAGCTCTCCGACCAGTTGAAAGTGCAGTGGAATCCGGCACGCATCGTGAGCACCGGAGCCAAGATTGATAAGAAGACATTGGGTGATCGTCCATGTTTCCTTTGCGACAAGAACCGTCCTAAGGAGCAGATTTCAAAACAGATAGATGAACGCTTCCTTCTCTTGGTGAATCCGTTCCCGATTCTGCCTGTTCATTTCACGATTCCTGCAAGAAAGCATCAGCCGCAGTCTATCTATAAGAATTATGGTGAGATGCACCGGTTCCTGAGCTTGCATAGCGAGTTGATGGTGTTCTATAACGGTCCGAAGTGTGGAGCCTCAGCTCCTGATCATCTTCATTTCCAGGCAGGTACCAGTGCCATCTTGCCTTTGCAGGCTAATTGGCAGCGACTTTCTCGCAACCTTACTGATATCATTTCTCTGAATGATGACGAAAAGATTGCCTTGATTCATGACTTTGTTGTTCCAGCCTTTGTCATCATCTCCAAGAGTGAGGACAGCGATGAGGCTCTTTTCCAACGTCTCTATAAGTCGATGCCTGTTCGTGGTGATGAGACTGAACCAATGATGAATATCATCGCATGGCGCAAGGGGGATGAGTATATCTCTGTGGTTATTCCTAGAGAGAAACACCGCCCTGAGGCTTATTTTGCAGAAGGCGATGCACAGATGATGGTTTCTCCTGGAGCCTTGGATATGTCGGGACTCATCATTACTCCCCGTGAGGAAGACTTCCGTAAGTTGACCGAAGAGAGTGCTACTGCCATTCTGCAGGAATGTGGTGTCTCTACGGATAAGATGAACAGCATCGTTACCAAACTCAAGGCTTCAAAGGAAGCTGAACTGCAGGTCGGTACTTCTGCCTTATACAGTTATGACAAGGAACCTGAGGTGAAGGTGGGTATTGTGAGCGGACAGAAGATTCATTTCTCTCTCAATAAACCTTATCTGGCTAAGGGCGAGACAGTAATCGGCGAACAGGAGGTGGAATTCTCAGAAGGTGGTGTACTCTGGAACGGTAATCAGTATAGTTCCTTGACTTTCCATCCACAGAGTGCGGACGCTTCCTTCTCGCTGAGCGATGTTACGATTGGTGTCAACTTCCATTGGGAGCGCAAGGAAACCCAGACTTTCCTCGGAACATTGCGTTTCGTGGTCGAGTCGGATAAGATTTGTGCCATCAACGAACTGCCTGTAGAGAAGTATCTGGAGAGTGTAATCAGTAGTGAGATGAGTGCCACTTCCAGTCTCGAACTTTTGAAGGCACATGCCGTTATCTCCCGTTCCTGGCTTTTGGCGCAGATGAAGAAGCATAGGGATGTTGCAGAAAGTGGTAATAATTTCTTCTCTTTCACCAAGAAGGAAGATATGCTCATCCGCTGGTACGATCGCGAAGACCATACCATCTTTGATGTTTGTGCAGATGACCATTGCCAGCGTTACCAGGGAATCACGAAGGAAACTTCTCCACATGTTGCTGAGGCTATTCGTCAGACCAAGGGACAGGTGCTCCTGGATGGTGATGAGATATGCGATGCCCGATTCTCTAAATGTTGCGGTGGAGTCACAGAGGAGTTCCAGTACTGTTGGGAAGATACACCGAAGAATTATCTCACTGCGGTGAGGGATATTGCATTAGGAATAGAATCTACTTTGCCTAATCTGACAAATGAGGAAGAGGCTGAGAAGTGGATTCGCTTCAACCCTCCTGCTTTCTGCAACACGCAGGACAAGAGAATCCTCTCACAGGTGTTGAACGATTACGACCAGGAAACGGTAGACTTCTATCGCTGGAAGGTAACCCTTACTCAGGAGAAACTGCAGCAGCTCATTGCTGACAGACTGAAGATGGACTTGGGTTCTATCCTTGATATGAAATCCGTAGAACGGGGAACGAGTGGACGAATCAGTAAACTCCAGATTATCGGTACGGAGAAAACCTTCACCATCGGTAAGGAACTCGAAATCCGCCGCACGCTGAGTGACAGTCATCTCCTCAGTTCTGCCTTTATCGTGGATAAATATGATATAGATGAGCAGGGAGTTCCTCAGCGTTTCGAACTGGTCGGAGCTGGATGGGGACACGGAGTAGGTCTCTGTCAGATTGGTGCAGCCGTGATGGGCGAGGAAGGCTATCTGTATGATGCCATCCTTCTGCACTACTATCAGGGAGCTGAAATCAAGAAACTCTATAAATAGTGATGTAAAATGGTAACAAAGAAAAATAGTCGGAATCCATGGGCTTGGATTCCGACCCTCTATTTTGCAGAAGGACTGCCTAATGTCATCGTGACAGCCCTCTCTGTCGTGATGTATATGCAGTTGGGCTTGACCGATGCCCAGGTGGGTCTCTATACCGGATGGCTGGCTTTGCCATGGGTTATCAAACCCTTGTGGAGTCCTTTCATCGACTTGCTGAAGACCAAGCGCTGGTGGGTATTGACCATGCAGGCACTCATCGGAGCCGCCCTTGCCGGCATTGCTTTCTCGCTGCCTACTGCCTTCTGGTTCCAGGCAACGATGTGTTTCTTCTTCCTCATCGCCTTCTGTAGTGCCACCCACGATATTTCGGCGGATGGTTTCTATATGATAGAGTTGGATGAGCATACGCAGACCAAGTTCGTGGGTTTGAGAAATACCTTCTATCGCCTTGCCATCATCTTTGTGAATGGATTCCTGGTGATGCTGGCTGGTGTTCTCCAGGTGATGTTCCGCAACCAGATTAGCTTCTCATGGGCGCTCATCTTCTACGGTCTGGCAGGTATCTTCATCGGATTATGGCTCTATCATAGCCGATTCATGCCACGTCCTAAGGAGGATGTGCAGACGGACAGAACGGTGGGTGAAGTGGCTCACGAACTGAAGAATATGTTCCGCACCTTCTTCGTGAAGTTCGGATTGGGAGAAACCATCTGTGTGATGCTCTTCCTCTTGCTCTACCGATTCCCAGAAGCGCTTCTGAACACCATGACCAAGACCTTCATCCTCCGTCCTAATTCGCAGGGCGGACTGGGACTGTCACCTCAGGAATATGGCTTTGCCAATGGTACTGTGGGATTGATTGGTTTGCTGCTGGGTGGAATTCTTGGTGGTATTCTGGTGAGCAGGGATGGAATGAAGAAATGGCTCTGGCCTCTGGTTTGCGCCATCACCTTGCCTGATGTGGTTTACATCTATCTGAGTTACTCACTCAACAGCAACCTCATCGTGGTTTCCAGCTGTCTTTTCGTCGAGCAGTTGGGTTACGGTCTGGGCTTCACGGTTCTTACCCTTTACATGTTGTTCTATAGTCAGGGCAAGTTCAAGACATCCCATTATTCCATCTGTACAGGTATCTCTTATTTAGGTTTGATGTTGCCTGGTATGGTTTCGGGATATCTGAAAGATATGGTAGGCTACCGCATGTTCTTCATCATCGTGATGGCATGTTGCGCCATTACCTTCCTGGTTACTGCTTTCCTGAAGATTGATCCTAATTTCGGAAAGAAAGAGAAAGAGGAAATCGAGGAGGAAGAAATGGAAGTGATAGAATAGTAATCCTATATATAAATAGGTGAAAATACAGGAAAAGGTCGTTGGGATTCGTCTCAACGACCTTTTTACGTTAAACTAATTAAAATTTTGGGTTCCTTCTCTTGTGATATCATTTTAATATCGTATATTTGTGATATTAAAATGATATCAATATCAATAACGTAATAAATAAAGTAAAATTATGGAGAATAAGGAATTTACGTATCAGGGAAAGACCTTGAATGGCATCCTGATGTTAGTGTTAAACATCATCGGCTTTCTGGCTGGAGTTGGCTTGTTTATATTTGCCTGCGTTTCGCAAGAGGGCTGGCTGGCAAATGTCTGTGGTGTTTGTGGCGTACTGCTTCTCATCCTGAGCATCATCTGCGTCTGCGGTTTCATCCTGGTGGAGCCGGGTCAGGCTCGCGTATTGCTTTTCTTCGGTAAGTATCGTGGCACTTTTACAGAGCCTGGTTACTATTGGCTGAATCCGTTCATCAGTCAGAAAAAGCTTTCGCTTCGTGTGCGCAACCTCGATGCCGAACCTATCAAGGTGAATGATAAGACGGGTAATCCGATTATGATTGGTATGGTGCTGGTATGGAAACTGAAGGATACCTACAAGGCTATCTTCGAGATTGATACCCAGACGATGGCTGAGGGTTCTACGGGTCAGGCAGGCATCGGTGCTTCTGCTGCACAGATCATGAATATGCTGGGCCGCTTTGTTCAGATTCAGGCCGATGCCGCTCTCCGACAGGTAGCTGGACAGTATGCCTACGATGATGACGAGGGTGGAAAGTCGAATCAGATTACGCTTCGAGATGGAAGTGATGAGATTAATAAGGAGTTGGAGGCTCGCATCGATGAGCGATTGGCAATGGCAGGTATCGAGGTTGTAGAGGCTCGCATCAACTATCTGGCTTATGCACCGGAGATAGCAGCCGTGATGCTTCGTCGCCAGCAGGCTTCAGCCATCATCTCTGCCAGAGAGAAGATTGTAGAAGGAGCCGTGTCGATGGTGAAGATGGCATTGCAGAAGTTGAGCGATGAAGATGTGGTAGAGCTTGATGACGACAAGAAAGCAGCCATGGTCAGCAATCTGCTCGTAGTGCTCTGTGGTGATGATACTGCTCAGCCTGTAGTAAATACGGGAACATTGAATCATTAAAAAAGTATGGCTAAAAAGGAAACAAATATAAAAAGTTTTATATTGCGCATCGATTCGGAAACGATGAGTGCCATTGAGGCGTGGGCTGAGGATGAGTTCCGCTCAACCAACGGCCAGCTGCAATGGATCATCGCCGAAGCGCTGCGCAAGGCTGGCAGACTGCCTAAGAAAAAGAAGGCTGCATCAAAGAAAACGAAGGAAGAAGTCGATTTAAATCAAATAGGAGGGGAAAAGAAAGATGAAGAATAAAATATTTTGTTTTGTGCTTGATTTATTCAAAAATGGCGATAAGGAAGAGCAGGCTGGCATCTTTGCGCAAGTCAAGATCTATCGTTCTACAACTGCCAGGGTCTTTGAATTTATTGTAGGAATCCTGGTTCTTGCCATGTGGCTGCTCACCATCAGAAACATCATTCATGCCACATCTGATGATTGGTTTCTGTATATTGTCATAGCTGCGGTAGGTACACTTGTTTCAGTTCAAAACTTGCGTCATAGCTATCATCCCACAGCCATTGATTTGCCTTTCGTCAAGATAGTTAATGCCCGACAGGTATATTATCTTTCTCTCAGCAGTCGCTTTGCTTCTGTAGGATTATCTCTCTTCTTTCTATGGATTAGTTGTGTTGATTTGATAGATAACGAGGATCTGTTTTTTGGAGGAATGGTAGCTTGCTTTGTTCTTTTATGTCTGAACTGTGTATTCTTTATCTATAAGATATACCAGTTGAGAAACCTGGTAGAACTAGAGGATCCTGAGCCAGCTATCAAAAACGAGAAACTCTTGACCATCGGTGTGTTGGTATTGACGATAATTTTAGGATTTGTGATGCATCTACTGCCGATTTGGGATTGTATGCCAAAGATATTAAGTGGATTTTTAAGAGGAATCCTCGTCATAGCAATGGTAGTAGGAATCGTCTGGGTATGCAAGAGATACTTCGGCCTTTTCCGTGAAATAGAAAAAGACGCCTCCGATTCTTTCAAAAAATAGAGGCGACTTCGATTTATTGCAACGATTCTTTATTCCCCGATAATCGTTGCGATGAGGTGTCGGCTTCCGCCTCCTTCTCTGAATTCACAGAGGTAAATTCCCTGCCAGGTACCAAGGTTCAGTCTTCCGTTGGTAATAGGAATGGTGAGCGATACCCCCACCATGCTCGATTTGGCATGCGCCGACATATCCGTAGGTCCTTCATCCTGGTGCAGATATCTTGGGTCACCATCCGGAACCAGTCTTTCGAAGATACCCTTTAAATCATGTCTCACATCAGGGTCGAAGTTCTCGTTCAGCGACAATCCGCAACTGGTATGTCTTACGAAGAGATTCAGTATCCCTGTCTTAGGCAGTGCCGGCAAGTTCCTCATCACCTCGTTGGTTACGAGATGAAAGCCGCGAGGAAGCGGGCGCAATGAAAATTCAACTTGCTGTATCATATCATTCTTTGTTTTTATATTTCTACTGTTTGTATCTTTCTGATTGTCAATTTACAAAGGTAATTATAATTTTATTATTATAATACTATTATAATGCAAATATAGGAAAGTTTAACCATTTAAGGGAATCTCCTTCAATCAAGTCGAGTATATCTCTTCTTATCAAGTCGGGTATTTTCTTGCTATCTGCTACCCCGAAAAAACTTCTTCTTTAGAAGAAGGAAAAAAACAGGAAAAAATAATCCCGAAAAAATTTGGTGGTTTCAGAATAATGATGTACTTTTGCACCCGAAATCAAGCATTAAGAGTTGCCCAGTTGCGGCACACCAACCGAGTTTCGCATAGAGATAACCACGGTGGTAAAAGAATGTGTAAGTGTTTAACAACTTAAAATAATTATCTTTATGAATCCAAATTCAGATTTAAAGAACAATGAGAGTGTAATGGCAGCTAATGCCGAGTCATCAACAATTAAGACAGCTGATGCCGAGTCAAGAATTTCAGAGTATGCAGCCCGTTTTGCCGCTTACAGCGATGAGCATTTGAAGCAGACCGTGGATCACGAGCGCAAGGTTCGTGGTTGGGGCAGCGAGCGCAGTTACTTCCTCGCCGCCTTGCGAGGTGAGTGCGAGAAGCGAGGCATTGATTACTGCTAATCAAGCCCCATCTGTGTAAATCTGTGGGAGCTTATGACTTGAATTCCTCGATGAAGGGTTGCAGGTTTCCACCTCTTGGCGAGTTATGGTCTTCAAGGATGGCGAAGGCGATGAGCTTGTACTTGTCCTTGAACTCCTTCTCGTCGATGACTTCGTGAAACAGTCTTGCGATATGTTTCGGAGGATTGTGGAAGGCACCGCAACCGAATGCACCGAGCACGATGCTGTCGTGTCCGTTCAGCAGACCGATACGCAGCATCGTCCTCATTTTGTTCTTTGTCAATGCGGCATCTTCTTCACAGATGTTCCCATCTCTATCTAAATCAGGATGATTGATGGCGGCTACTGCCACGAACGACATATAGTAAGGAGTATCGAGCAAGGCAAAGTTATCCTTGGCTCCAGCCCTGAATACGGTAGCGTCTGGCACATAGATACCTCCGAATCTCACAGGCATCGGATATTGGAACTTGCTTTTCTCCAGACCGTAATCCTCGGCATATTCCGCATAGCGATACATAGAGAGAAAGAGGTTGGTGCTGCGGAAGAGGCTTTCCTCCTGTGCCCGGCTTCCGTTCTTCACGCCACCACCCGGGTTGCGCCGGCTTGCCAGGTTGAGAACCACGGGATTGTATCCTTCCTGTTGCAACTGATGACCGCAATGGATGCTGTCGTCATTCTTCACTATAATCTTGGTGGAACCTTCTGCAAGACTAGGTACATTAGAAGCATCCAGTGGTTTGGTATAGAATCTGCTTCCCCTCAGCATCTTCGTGTTGTCGAGCAGTTTCACTTCCTCCCCATTCTCAGATGTGTAATGTCCCTTCAGTACAATATCTATAGTTTGCTGATACACGTCAGCCAGTTGTCTTCTGTCGTTTATCATGATTTCTTCTGTTTATTTTGTTTGTGTCACTAAAAATCCGTTTTTTTTGGCAAAATTATAAGTTTTCTTTGTATTCTCCAAACTTTTATATATAAAATATGTGGTATTCTCGATATTTCTTTGTAAATTTGCCCACAAAAGAAAAATATATAATTATGGAAGGACAAACAAAACTTTCTGCCGGACAGATAGGCATATTGATTAATGCCCGTATCAAAGATATGGCAATGTGGCTGATGGAAGACTTCAAGTATTCTCTTGAAGAAGCTTTAGATTGTGTTTATAATTCAGAGTTATTCGAGAAACTTCAGGATTTAGAGACAGGGCTATATTATCAGAGTTCTGGCTACAACTATGAGTTGCTGAAGGAGGAAATTAAATATGGAAAGGTAGGTTGAGAATTATGGAATTAGAAAGTAAGACTTATTACATTATATATTGTGTGAGCCAATTTGCACAGCGGTTTGGCATATCTTTGAAGCAATCCTATGCTTATCTGAAAAGGCATAAGGGATTGGATTTTTTGTATGAATGTTATGGAGCGGAGCATCTTCTTTCTTTAGATGATGCAGTGGATGATTTGGCTGTTATTTGTCATAGGAATGGAGGGGCTTTGGTATGATAGAGTTGTATCATGGATCCAATCTGTTTATAGACAAGATTGATTTTACTAAGTGTAAGCCTTATAAGGATTTTGGGCAAGGTTTTTATCTGACGGATATTTTTCCGCAGGCAATGGAGATGGCAATCAAGCGAACTCGTATTGTTGGCTCAGGTTCTCCTGTCGTAACAAAATTCTTGTTTGACGAGAAACTGTTGATTGATGGAAGTCTGAAAGTGTTGACTTTTGATAGTCCATCAATAGAATGGGCAAAATTTATCTTAGCTAACCGTAAAAGAAGTAAGGATAAATTTATTCATGACTATGATGTTGTGGTCGGTCCCGTTGCTGATGATGGTGTCGCTTTTCAATTGGAAAGATATTTGTATGGAGGACTGACTTTAGAGCAACTTGCAAAAGAGTTGACCTACAGAAAGCTGAATCGCCAGTATTTTTTCGGTACAGAGAAGGCTATAAGTTATCTTCAGCAGATTTGATATGTGTCGTATAGATTCATTAAGAGTCTGAGTAAGAAGCAGAGAGTGGATTATATGATTATGGACGACCAGTATTTCTCTTTTGATGCTTCAAGTAAAATTTACTCTATAAAAGATATTTTGAGGTATTAAGTTGCATATCTCATTTATTTTTTGTAACTTTGCCCTCGAAAGGGAAGAGGTTGCCGCAGGCGGCTGTTCCCTTGTAACATAAGTTGAACAAATAAAATAGAAAAATAAGAAACAGAAAGAATAAACTTTAGACATATAATATAATAATATACAAGCGTTTACGATTATTTGGAGTCTCTTGAAATTTGGCGATTGAAAAAAGACTGTACATTGTAAATATAAGTGAATGCTCACGCTCATAAGGCGTGAGCTAAACTTATCTATGTACAGCAGGTCACGCCAAATACCTAAGAGACTGATAAGTGAGGCTTACGCCTTTCTTATATAGTTTCGCCAACAAGGTATTTGTCTCTTCTGCATTGTTTTTGTAAGCCTGGAAGTTTGCTCAAGCATAGCAAAAATGTGACCTGCTATTTCCGATAAAGTTTACGCTCATAATCCCTTATAAGCGACGATGAAACAGGAAATCCCTTATTCATCTGCGCAGCTCTTGTATTATGCCTGGCAGTTGTCACGTAATAGGGGTGGTGCGGATGATGATAAGTTGACGGGTGTCTTGTCGGAGGCACGTGTCGATCTGAACCCCCATCAGGTGATGGCGGCTCTTTTTGCATTCCAGTCTCCTTTCTCCAAAGGTGTTATCCTTGCCGATGAGGTGGGATTGGGAAAAACGATAGAGGCTGGTATTGTTATCAGCCAGTTTTGGGCTGAACGTAAGCGTCGTATCCTCATCGTTGCTCCAGCTACCCTTCGCCGACAGTGGAGCATGGAGCTGGAGGAAAAGTTCTTTCTGGATTCTTTTATTCTCGAAAAGAAAAAGGGGATTTCTTTAGACCATCTTTCCGATGGCAAGCAAATCTATATCTGCTCTTATCAGTTTGCTTCCAGACAAGCCGAAATCTTGTCGCGCACTCATTGGGACCTGGTGGTTTATGATGAGGCTCATAAACTGCGCAATGTTTATAAGTCAACCCCTTCGATGGCTTCCCGTCTGAAATCAGCTTTTTCTGATAGTCATAAACTCCTCCTTACCGCCACTCCGCTCCAGAATAACATAGAGGAATTATATGGTCTGGTAAGTATCATCGATGACCATTACTTTGGTGACTTGAAGAGTTTCAAGGCTCAGTATTGCTATAGTAACAAAAACGATGATATTGCTTTTGGTGATCTTCGCAGGCGTCTTCGCCCCATCGTGCATCGCACGCTTCGCAAACAGGTTACGGAGTATGTAAAATATACTTCTCGTATCCCGATGGCGCAGGAATATTATCCTGCCGTTGAAGAGCAGAAACTCTATAATCAAATCAGCGAGTATCTTCGCCGTGATGATACTTACGGATTACCAACCAGTCAACGTCAGTTGATTACGCTGATATTTCGCAAACTCATGTCTTCATCAACCTTTGCCATCGGCTATACGCTCAAAACGCTTATCGACCGTTTGCAGACCAAGATTGCTCCATATTCTGCCGATAAACCACAAGGCTGGTATGGGGAAGATGGAAAAATAGCTATGGTTGCCGAAGATATGTTGGGCGATGATTGGGATGAATGGAATGAGCAGGATGAGAACGAACAGGAAGGAGAAATCCTTACTTCCGATGAGATAGAAGGTATCAAGAATGAAATCAAGGAACTCCAATGTCTATATGATCTAGCCAATAGTATCAGTAGCAATAAAAAAGGTGATTGCCTCTTGTCGGCACTCCATACCGGTTTTCAGAAGATGGAAGAGTTGGGAGCCAACCGCAAAGCAATGATATTCACGGAAAGTACCCGTACCCAGCTCTATCTGAAACAGCTTTTAGAGGAGAATGGTTATATGGGCAAGATAGTCCTCTTCAATGGTTCCAACAATGATGAAACTTCCCGAAAGATATATAAGGCATGGAAAGAGCGGAATATAGGCACATCAGCCTTAACCCCTTCTTTGTCGGCAAACAAGCGCCAGGCTATTGTAGATTATTTCAGAGACGAAGCCGAAATCATGATTGCTACCGAGGCGGCATCCGAAGGTATCAACCTTCAGTTTTGTTCACTTATTGTGAATTACGATTTGCCGTGGAATCCTCAAAGGGTGGAACAGCGCATAGGTAGATGCCATCGTTATGGACAGAAGAATGATGTGGTGGTGTTCAATTTCATCAATAAGGCAAATGCTGCTGATGTGCGTGTGTTCCAACTGCTTTCTGAGAAATTCCATCTCTTTGATGGTGTCTTCGGTTCTAGTGATGAGGTGCTGGGCAGCATCGAGTCGGGGGTTGACTTCGAGAAGCGGATGCTCAACATCTATCAGCAGTGCCGTACTCCTGAAGAAATCAATGCAGCTTTCGACCAGATTCAGCAAGAGATGGATGCAAGTATCAAGGCAACGATGCAAGATACGCGCAAGCAACTGCTTGAAAACTTTGATGAGGATGTGGTGGGACTGCTGAAGATTCGCCAAGGCAAGGATATGGGAAATCTGAATAAGTTCCATCGCTGGCTTTGGACGATAACCATTGCTACGCTTGGTAAGGAGAATGTAGAAGTAGTAGATGAAACTAATCTCGTCTTTCGCTTGAAGCACAATCCTTATCCTGATGTGGCAGCAGAATGTGGCATGTATCAGATAACGACGCTCCAATCGCAATACATCAATTATCGTTTGTCGCATCCTTTGGCTCAAAAGGTCATTGCCTTGTGTAAGCAGAATGCGCAAAGCCAGCAGAATCTCCTCTTCGATTATAGCCGATATCGTTATAAGGTGGCAGATATAGAACAATGTGGTTATGAAAGTGGATGGCTTCAGGCTCATCTTGTTTCTTTTATATCCGAAGGACAACAGGAACAGCACATTGTGCTGACGGCACTTGCGGAAGATGGAACGGCTTTGGGTCAGGAGTTTGCTGAAAAACTATTGAATGTTCCAACGATAAGTACCGGAAATGTTCTTGTGCAGGAGGAAGCAAGCCAGAAGTTGGCTTCCCTGTATGATAACCGGCGAGCAGCCTTGACCGTTCAGATAGAAGAACGAAACAAGGCTTTGCTTGATGCTGAAATTCAGCATATCGAGAAATGGGCAGAAGACCAGCAGCTCACTTTGGAGAATGAACTGAAAGACATCAAGGCTAAAATCAAGGAGAAGAAAAGATTGTTGAGTCGTTCGGAGAATGCACAGCAAACATTGACCCTGGAAAAGGAATTGAATACCCTTACTAGTCAGCAGAAGCGTAAGCGAGCCGAAATCTTTGAACTTGAAGATGAGATAGAGGAGAAGCGAGACGGAATGATAGACAAAGTGAAGGCATTTATCCAGCAGCATATTACGGAAGAAGAACTCTTCTGCGTGCATTGGACTTTAAAGAAATGAAACGGAATCAAAGCAAAAATAATATAACTAAGAAATAAACAATGACACAATACGAACAGAAATTTAGAGATATACTTGCAGAAATACTGCAACTCGACCAAGCCGAACTCGACTTTGGTATATATCGCATTATGAATCAGAAGCGTAAGGATATCGAGGCGTTCTTGAACAATCGCCTTGTTCCTGAAGTTACAAAGATTTTGAAGGCTCAAACTGCTGCAGGAACTGATATTTCTGCCATGGAGAATGAGGTGTTTTCTCATTTGGCTAAATTCTTTAGCCGTTATTATGAGGGTGGCGATTTTATCTCTAAGCGTCGCTATAAGGACGATGCCTATGCCATTCCTTATAGCGGTGAGGAAGTGAAATTGTATTGGGCAAATGCCGACCAGTATTACATCAAGACTTCTGAGTATTTCAAGAATTACTCGTTCGTGTTGCCGACCAGCCGTCGTAAGGTACACTTTGTTCTTCGTGATGCGGATACAGAGCAGAACAACAACAAGGCAGCCAACAATATGGAGCGCCGTTTCCAACTTTGTGAAGAGGACTGTGTCGCAGAGGAAGATGGTGAGCTAAACATCTTCTTTACTTATGAGCTGATGCCGAAGACTACCAAGCAGGATGCACTTATCAAGGATGCTGAGGCTAAGATTATTTCTTCGTTTGCAGAAGGAAAATATGCCGACTTTGCAGAGTTGGTCAATGAAAAGATGCCAACAGAAAAGAATAAGGAACGCACTTTGCTGATGAAGCATCTGCAAGACTATACGGCAAAGAACAATTTTGATTATTTCATCCACAAAGACTTGGGCGGTTTCCTTCGTAGAGAACTTGATTTCTATATCAAAAACGAGGTGATGTTTTTGGATGATTTGGATGCCACTCATATCATGGAGCATTTGGCACAAGTGAAAGCCATCAAGTTGGTAGGAGAGAAGATTATCACTTTCCTTGCCCAGCTCGAAGACTTCCAAAAGAAGTTGTGGCTCAAGAAAAAGTTTGTAGTCGGTTGTGATTATTGTATCACGCTCGACCGCATTCCTCGTACCCTTTATTCTGAGATTATAGCCAATGATGCCCAAAGACAAGAATGGGTTCGCCTCTTTGCCATTGATGAAATCAAAGGGGATATGATGACCGAGGGCTATAGTGAGCCATTAACAGAAAAGTTCCTGGAAGACAATCCTTTCCTTGTGCTTGACACCAAGTTCTTTAGTGCCGAGTTCAAGCATAAACTCGTGGGAAGTATGGAGAAAGTGGATGAGGAATGTAATGGATTGCTGATTAATAGTGAGAACTTCCAGGCTTTGGAATTGTTGCAGGAGAAGTATCGTGAGACTGTAAAGTGTGTATATATTGACCCGCCTTATAATACTGGTTCCGATAATAGTTTCTCTTATAAGGATAATTATCAGCATTCGTCTTGGGCTTCTATGATGAATGATAGGAGTAGCTTGATTAGGAATATGATGTCAATGTTATCAACTTTATGGGTTAGTACAGATGATGGGGAATATGCTAATTTGAAGCAAAATCTAGACAATGTATTTGCTCCAGAGAACTTTGTCTCGGATATTATTTGGAATAGTCGTAAATCTGTGTCTAATGATGCGTTAGTATCTGGTGCGATAAATCACACAACAGTATTTTCGAAGAATATGGATTTGCTTAAAGCTAATAAGGTAGATTTTAAGGTTGAGGCAAATGAAGAAGGTTTTATTAATCCAGATAATGACCCAAATGGTCCTTGGAAGTTAGACCCTATGGATGCACCAGGTATTCGTGTGAACCTATCGTATGGAATAACTAATCCACAAACAGGTCAAACGTTTTATCCTCCACAAGGAAGGTGTTGGCGTTTTGAAGAAAAGGATGTACTGCGTCTGATGGAAGAAGGACGCATATTATTTGGACGGAAAGGTACAACGAAACCTGCTTTCAAGCGATATAAATCAGAAGCTTTGGCTAAAGGTGATACTATCACATCTTTATGGGATGATGTAAAAACTACAGCGGAAGGAACGAAGTTGTTGCTGAATATATTTGGTTCTTCATTACCGAAGGAATTTATTGATGGGATAAAACCAAAGCCTGTAGAGTTTGTGGATAAGGTAGTTAATGTATCTACGAAAGATGATGGTATAGTAATGGATTGTTTCTGTGGTTCTGGAACAACAGGGCATGCTGCAATTATTCAAAATAGAAAAGGAAAAAAACATAAATACATTTTATGTGACGTCAATTATTATTATGATATACTTCCAAAGCCTCGCATTGAAAAAGTAATCTATTCCGAGGATTGGAAGGATGGCAAGCCTGTTTCCCGTAAAGGCATTTCTCAATGCTTCAAGTACATCCGTCTGGAGCAATATGAGGATACCCTAAATAACTTGCAGCCAAAGAACCAGCGACTCGACTTCGATAACGAGAATGGCAAGGGTGATTTCGAGGAAACCTATTTCCTCCGTTATATGCTCGATACAGAAACCAAGGGAGATCTCTTCAACCTGGAATGGTTTAAGAATCCGTTTGCCATGTCTATCAAGACAACCAAGGATAATGAGTTGGTAGATACCCATGTTGATATGGTGGAAACCTTCAACTATCTTATCGGTCTGAATGTAGAGACGCTCCGTTATCCTAAGGATGGCTACTGTGTGGTGGAAGGAACTACTCATATCGGCAATGAGCGAACTCTCGTGATTTGGAGAAACTGCAACAAGGTGAGCAACGAAGACTTGAATGAATTCTTCCGTAAGCAAGCCTACTGCACCACAGACTCAGAGTTCGATAAGATTTATGTAAATGGTGATAATACATTACCGAATATCAAGACGGATGAGGAGCATTGGAAAGTAGTACTCATTGAGGAAGAATTTAAGAAGAGAATGTTTGAATAGGTCTTATTATGGCTAAGAAAATACAGAAGAAAGGAAAACTGCAGCAGGCACTGGTCCTGTTTCATTATATCTTGCAGCTGTTTGGCTGTAAGGACTTGGAGGCTTTGTCTCGTGATCTCAAGGATCCTGCATACGAAGGATTGAATGATGACCACGAGTCAAAACTCTATCATGAGCTTTGTCATAAGCTCTATGCAACAGGTCCTTTGTCCATAGAACAGTTGTACTTTTACGACCAGCATATCGTGAAGTTTACTGATGAGATTAACGAGAAGCGAAGTGAACCAATCAAGTGGAAGTACTTCCAGTATCTATCCCTCTTGTTCACGGAAATCTATCTCGACCAGTATTTCAGTAATCCGCAGGCACTTTGCGACAACCTGAATCGTTTTCTGCATGATGACTTCAATCATCGTGCAGAAACTTGGCATGAGTTGCCCGACTTTACGGTTGATGACTTGAATAAGTTGGCTTATTGGAATGCTACCGGTTCGGGCAAGACTCTGCTGATGCATGTCAACATCAAGCAATATCAGGAGTATGCCAGGATTCATCATGCCAAGAAACTCAACCGCATCATCGTATTGACTCCGAATGAAGGATTGAGCCGTCAGCATTATGAAGAGTTGAAGGCTTCTAATATGGATGTTGCTATGTTCAGTAAGCAAGGTGTTGGTGGTTTGTTTCAAGGCAAGGCTGTAGAAATCATCGACATCAATAAATTGGCAGATAAGGATGGAGATAAAACGGTAGCAGTTGAGGCTTTCGAGGGCAACAACCTGGTATTGGTAGATGAAGGTCACAAAGGTTCCAGTGGCGATGTCTGGATGGGGTATCGCCAGAAGTTGACCGAGGAAGGCTTCTCCTTTGAGTATTCCGCTACCTTTGGTCAAGCCATTTCTGCAAAGAGTAATGCCAAAGACCGGAAGGCGATGTTCGACCAATATGGTAAGGCAACACTTTTTGATTATTCCTATCGTTATTTCTATGCCGATGGATATGGCAAGGATTACCGTATCATGAATATGAACGATTGGAATGATGATGATCTGCTCAATATGTATCTCACGGCATATTTGCTATGTCTTTATGAACAGACTAAAATCTATCAGAGTGATGTGCGGATTCATAACAGGTTTCTGGTGGAAAAGCCTTTGGGAATATTTGTGGGAAGTAGCGTAAAGGCTGTGAGCAAGGAAAATAAGAATCAGGTATCGGATGTAACTCAGATTCTCTTGTTCTTGCAGGATTTTATCCGGAATCGTACAGAGTTTTCAGGTTATATCCGTCGTTTGCTCAGTTCGGAAGATGGATTGAAAACAAAGAATGGTTATTCTGTATTTGGCAACTCTTTCCTGGCGCTTAAAGGTGGATATCTCGTAGAAGATGACAAACAGAAGTTTGCCGAGAACATCTACGATGCTATCCTGCGGAATCTTTTCCACTCCAATATCCATGGTGCCCAACTTCATATCGACCTTCAAAAAGGAGGTTTTGAGGAGATTGGTTTGAGAGTAGGAAGTGCTAAGGAATATTTCGGAGTCATCAATGTGGGCGATGGTAAGGAATTGCTGAAACTTTTGCAGGATAAAGGATTCCTTTGCGAAACGAAAGCATTCGGAACTTCCAGCCTCTTCAATAATATCAATTCTCAAGATTCAACCGTTAACATCCTGATTGGTTCCAAGAAGTTTACTGAAGGATGGAGTAGTTGGCGAGTTTCCGTGATGGGTCTGATGAATGTGGGACGCAGCGAAGGTTCTGAGATTATTCAGCTTTTCGGTCGTGGCGTTCGTCTGAAGGGATACAAGTATTCGCTGAAGCGAAGCAAAATGCTGGATGCCTGCTATCAGGACGAGATGATTCCAAAGAATTTGTCAACCATAGAGACTCTGAATATCTTTGGCGTGCGGGCTGATTATATGGAAGCCTTCAAGGCATATTTGGAGGATGAAGGTTTGCCAACCAATGAGATAGACTATGAGAAGATTGTTATCAAAACCATTAAGTCAGTTGATTTAGACGCTCTTCATCTTTCATTGCCGAAAGTCGTGGATGGCTATAACTTCAAGAAGTCTGCCGTGGTGGAACCTGCCGATGAAAGCCTGATGAAAAAGGTGAATGTAAAACTGGACAAATATCCAAAGGTGGATTTGCTGAGAAGCAAGAATGTTCAAACTGCTAATGCTGCAAGTCGCTATATAGGTGTTTTGGGACAGGAGCATATGAATTGGATAGACTGGACGGAAGTGTTTTTTGCCTTGCAGGGTATGAAGGCAGAGCGAGGATGGTATAATCTGGAATTGCGATTGGAAGACTTGAAGTATCTGATGGCAAATCCTTCCTGGTACGAATTGTCAATTCCTGAAGACCGTTTGAACTTTCATGATTTCGGAAAGAATGTGGAGTTGTGGCAGGATGTTACAATCAGTCTGCTCCGTGGCTATATGGATATGGCTTACAAGAAGGCTAAGTCGAAGGAAGAGCAAAAGCATCTGAAGGAGACACGCGTTACCTATTATAATATAGGTATGCCTGATGAATATGAAATAGAGGTTCGTAACGACCTGCTTAATGTGGTGGATCATTTGAAAACATTGCAGGCGCAGGTGGAGGCCAATGAATTTGGTAAAGACTTAGTTCTTGATCCTCCTTATTTCAAGGCTTTGAATGTGGAGGAACATCTGTATAAGCCTTTGGTTTTCCTTGCAGAGAAAGATGTCAATGGTAATCGTCCTTATGTAGATGTTGTAACTGGTGAGCCAAAGTTGAAGGTGTCTCCTGTGGCATTAAACTTGGGAGAACAGAACTTTGTTACTTCTTTCCGTGAGTATTGTAAGGCTCATCAAGACGATGTGCTGGCTGGTAAGCAGTTTTATCTGCTTCGCAATGAGAGCAAGAGGGGGTTGGGTTTCTTTGATGCAAACAACTTCTATCCTGATTTTATCTTATGGATATTGGATGGAGAGAAGCAATATATCACCTTCATCGATCCGAAAGGTATTCGCAATCTTAAAGGATTGGAGGATGATAAGATTCAACTCTTCAAGTATTTACAGACAGAAGTGGCTTCTCAGTTGGGCAACGTTCATCTGATGTTGAACAGTTTCATTATCAGCAATACGCCAATGGAGCAGGTTGAGTTTTGGTTGAAGAATCCATTTGAAAAAGTTGAATTCCAAAAGAATCATGTGCTGTTTAAGGATGATAAAGGCTATCTGGAAACGATGGTTGATATGATTTTGCAGTATATGTAGGAAAAAGTTTTTCTATTTTATTGTCACCTATTGCCACGCCTAGCTTGGGTTTATAACCACCATACAGCCATGTCATCCACCGAACAGGTATCAAGACATGGTCAAGGGGATATACGCCACCTGTTCATCGTGGCATATAGACCCTTGTCACAGATTTACACAGATATTTACCTTATAACATAAAATATGTGGGTTCCTAACTTTTTCCGTAACTTTTCCCAGAAATCCCTTGCAGATATGAAAATAAAGTCGTAACTTTGCGGCATGGATATTAAAAACAGATGATTATGAAGCAGGTAGAAGAAAGATATATCAGTTTGCTGACCGACTTCGGTTTCAAGCGAATTTTCGGAACAGCAATGAACAAGGATTTGCTAATTTGCTTCCTCAACAGCTTGTTTAATGGCAGACAGGTTGTGAAGGACGTATCGTATCTGAATCCAGAGCACGTAGGAGATGTCTATACCGACCGCAGAGCCATCTTTGATGTATATTGCGAGGGCGAAAACGGCGAGAAGTTCATCGTAGAAATGCAGAATGCCTACCAGGCGCATTTCAAGGACCGTTCCCTCTTCTACTCAACCTTCCCTATCCGTGAACAGGCACCAAAGGGGAATGACTGGGATTTCAAGCTCAATCATGTCTATACTGTTGCACTGCTTAACTTCAGCATGAACGAGGATGCATTCGACAAGGAGAAAATCCGCCATCATGTGCAGTTGTGCGATACTGCTACCCATAAGATTTTCTACGATAAGCTGGAGTTTATCTATGTAGAGATAGCCAAGTTCAACAAAACGCTGGAACAACTGGATACGCTCTACGAGAAGTGGCTTTATGCACTGAAGAACCTCTACAAGCTTACCCAGCGCCCTAAAGAACTGTGCGATAAAGTCTTCGACCGCCTCTTCGAGGAAGCCGAGATAGCCAAGTTTACTCCTCAGGAAATGAGGGAGTATGAAGCTAGTAAGAAGGCATATCGGGATATCAAGAATTCTATTGATACGGCAAAACAAGAAGGGCTAACGGAGGGTATAGAAATAGGTATGGCGAAAGGTATGGAAAAAGGTAGAGCAGAAGGCAAACATGAGGCAAACACAGAAACAGCACAACGGTTGCTGGCAATGGGACTTTCTGCCGAACAGGTTGCCAAAGCTACCCAGCTGTCTTTGGAAATCATTAAGAATCTGAGCAATTCATAAAAAAACAGAAAGCGGAGATGTAGATTACGAATGTCACCATATAATCAAGGGTCTATACGCCACCTTTTCATCGTGGCATATAGACCCTTGTCGTTTCCCGTGAAGTGCGGGTGAATATACTTCTTTTACTTCTGCTTTCGCAAAAGAAAAAGGAAGAATAAATGCAAGTATTGCTACCAGCAACCGATTTTTTGTTGTCAAATAATTTACCATATCATTCATTTGTTTTTTATCGTAAAGGTAAGAATCTGTCTCCAATTACAAGACAGGTATCCACCATAAAGCTAATTCATCCATTCTAACCGAAACTCACTCCAGGAAATACAAGAGGTTTGTCAGGAAGATAAATATGGATGCCAACAGCAAAAAGAAATAAAAGCGTTCTCTCTTGATGAAGTCACGAAAGCTATAGCGAGCCTTCCAATGATTCTCAAGATACATCCTGTACTCATGTATCATGGCATATCCGAAGATAATACATAATATGAGTACAAACACCCCGATAATGATCAGGGCTAATTCTATCCTTGGTATAGTTTCTATAATTTCTTTCATGGCACAAAGATAGTGTTTTTCATCAAAAAAAGGTGGCGCATTCCCCTGTCAAAGTGTCTACTTCCTATGTTTTAGGTGTCTACTTCGTAGGAAGTAGACACCCATTTTAACGATTTATTCCCTTTTATTATGCGTTTTTCTGATATTTATTGAAAATGGTTATTTTGGAGATTTTCGAGTTACTACTAACACAGAGATGACATAAATATCATTTCATTGACCTGCACAATCAAAAGACAAAATCGGAAAATTATCGTTGTTTTCAGTGTTATTGATGGCTATGTTTCATCGTATATATAGGAAAAAGTTTTCCTAAAATAATGCCACATCTGCCACACTTTGATATAAGTGGTTGATATATAGGAAGAAAGGCGTGGCAATAAGACATGTTTTTATTGCCACCTATTGCCACCTATTGCCACGCCTTATTTATATCACTTATTGCCACTCAGAAGCGTTTGATTCTGAGTGTCTACTATTTCAGTTTTATAAAATTGAGAGTGTCTACTATTTCAGTTTTATAAAATTGAAAGTGTCTACCTTTCTAGTTTATAAAGTAAAAAAGTGTCTACTGAAATCAGGAAAAGTCATTCAGAAGCGTTCTTGATTCTGTCCCCAAAGCTAGAGGAATGTGCCCCGAAGTATTGCCCAATTGTGCCCGAGACGTTGGGTACTTTTGCCCGAAGGCTTCGGTTATATTTCCTCATAGTTACGGGCAAATTTCCTCGTAGTTACGGTTATATTTCCTCGTAGTTACGGGGACATTTCCTCGTAGTTTGGGGCATATTTACCCGTAGAGTCGGACAAGTACTTGCGATGCTTCCCGCAATTATTTACGATATATTTAGAAATCGCAAGGCAATGCAGAGAGCTGCTGCATGATGGTCTTCGCCATGCGGGAGTGGCCGGCATCATTAGGATGAAGACGGTCGGTATCTGGCTTGTTGAACATCTGGGCACCAGCATCATAGATTGGGAAGAGACCGGAAAGGGAGTTGAGGTCGATGACAGGCACTGCCCAGACATTGCCCACTTCCTTAATTGCCTTCACATATTCGTCGAAGAAGATGCCACGTACGTTCTCGTACATCTCATCGGGCTGGATGTTCTTGTCGCTGCTTCCAAAGTAAGCACGATGGATAGGAGTCATCACCACAATTTGCTTGGTAGGATACATCTGCTTCAACTTCGACATGGCAATGTTGATGCGACCTTTCAGGGTATTCTTGTCCATACAGAAGTGGCGGTGGCGGCGCTGAACCATTTCGCTTGGCTTGTGAAGGGCTACTCTTACGCTGTCGAAAGTCTCCGTGTACCATTCACCGATAGGCACACCGTTGTTGTAATCGTTGGTTCCCATAAAGATGAGAATGGCATCAAAATCATCGCCATGCTCTTTCTGGAGTAGATCAGCCTGTCGGGGAATGTCGTTCCACTGTCTGCCGCTCACGCCATAAACGTAGGGGGTAATGCCGAGCCAATCCTGCAGGAATCCCCAGTATTTCACCTTCGATGCCTTGATTCTTGGATCGGTGATGGAATCACCGAAATAAGCCACCTTCTTTCCCTTCCAAGGATGCTGAAGGTTTTTGAAAGCCTTTTCTTTTTCTGCGATTTCTTTCTTGCTCATCGCCTTCTGGGCGAAGGTGGGCATGGCTGGCATCGCCAAAGTCAAGGCGAGTGCCAGGGTAATCATTGTCTGTTTCTTCATTGCTAGTTTGTTTTTAATTCTTTTTCTGAGTGCAAAGGTACGTCAAAAATCTCATACCGAGCTATGTTTTTTGTTCAAATATCGTTTTTTTCTGCTTTTTTTTGTAATTTTGCAGCCGCAAATAAAATAGGTATATATAAATAAAGGTATTAATAGGGATGACTGTAAGTTTGAATCACTTGGGAGATTTGGTCCGTAAGCGAGTGGCTGTTGCGGCTTATTATTTTGTGCCGGGAGTGGTGTTTGCCAGTTGGGCAAGCCGTATTCCTGATGTAAAACAGATGTTGCACTTGAGCAACGGACAGCTGGGAACGGTGCTTTTCGCCATTCCCATCGGTCAGCTTCTGATGATGGCTTTTTCGGGCGTTTTGGTGAGCAAGTTTGGCAGCAGGAAGATGATTCTGCTTGCTGAGGTGCTCTATGCTTTCGTGTTGTTCTGTATGGGAAGCAGTAGTACGGTATTCCAGCTGATTCTTTCTCTGGTGGCTTTCGGAATGATGGCAAATCTGATGAACATCGCTACCAATACGCAGGCTTGTCTGGTGGAGAAGATGTATGGGCGCAACATCATGTCTTCTTTTCATGGTCTGTGGAGTTTGGGTGGATTTTCGGGTGGTATCATCGGAGCCGTCTTTGCCAACACTCTGCTTCCGATAGAGGCTCACTTTGGAGCAGTCTTGGTGATGAGTCTTCTCATTATCGCTATCGGATTCAGATATCTGGTAGATGATGCTACGGCAAAGGCTGAAGAGGAGGATGTTCCTAAGTTCTCGTTCAAGACCATTGACCCGATTCTGTTTCTCCTGGGATTGATGGGATTTGCCGGCATGTTCTGTGAAGGAACTGTTTACGATTGGAGTGGTGTATATTTTTCATCAGTAGTAAAACCCGATGAGGCTTTTATCCGTGCGGGCTATGTGGCTGGTATGGGTGCGATGACGTTGGGTAGATTCATGGCTGATGGGTTTGTTACGAAATACGGCCCAGCCAGAGTATTGAAGGTTTGTGGTGGTTTGATATTGGGCGGTTTGTGGCTGGCTGCTGCCTTGCCTTATCTCATTCCTGCCACCTTGGGTTTCCTGCTGGTAGGTTTCGGCATCTCTTCGTCGGTTCCTATCTGTTACAGTATCGCCGGAAAATTGGGAACCATCAAGGCGAGCATCGCCATTACCATCGTTTCGAGCATCAGTTTCTTCGGTTTTCTGGTAGGACCTCCGGTTATCGGATGGCTTGCTGAGGCTACCGGTCTCCGCATTGCCATCAGCATCGCAGCCTGCCTGGGGCTGATGATAGCGTTTGTTTCCGCAAAGGTAGGAAAGAGATTATCTTGAATGAGATGAATATCTTGAAAACAAGATGAATATCTGAATAAAAATACAAAAAAATAAGCAAGGAATATTGCTGATAATAATTGGTATGGATTCTATTGTGACCGAAAAAACAACGAAAAACAATGAATAAGAAGATAATCTATGTTTATTGTACAAAATTATAGGTAAATATTGCTTTAAAATTTGTAATTTTGCCATAAATAACAAAAACTCTATAAAATAACAAAAACACTATAAATGAAAATGAAAACTAAAACATTATTTGCAGCGATGTCGTTCCTGACAATTTGCTCGATGGATGCCCAGGCGCAAATTCCGCAGCAGAGCATCCGATGGGATAAGCAAAGTCTTATCTTCGATGGTAAGCGAGTGGTGCCGGTGATGGGTGAGGTGCATTATTCACGTATCCCTCAGGATGAGTGGAGAGAGGAAGTAAGGAAGATAATGTAATGTAAATATAAGGCGAGATATAGTTCGAGTAATGAGGCAAATGCTGGATAGTAAACTGGCATTTGCCTTTTTCTTCTTAAAAAGCTTGGTATCTTGAAAAATAGTTGTATCTTTGCACTTGGAAAGGTAACAAAATATGGAAAAAGTTAAGGAAGTACCATACGGAGTGGCTGATTTTGTCACGGTGATGGAGCAGAATTTGTATTATGTCGATAAGACGATGTTTATACCCGAGTTGGAGAAGCAGCCCCGTAATCTCTTCTTCATCCGTCCTCGTCGCTTTGGCAAGAGCACATTTTTGAGTATGCTCCACTCTTACTATGACTGTAACCAAAGCGCTAAGTTCCAATCACTTTTTGGCAATCTCTGGATAGGACAGCATCCTACGGAGTTGCAGGGCAAGTACCAGGTGCTTTTTCTCGACTTCTCGCAGGTAAGCGGTAATATCGATTCATTGGAGCGCAATTTCGACTTCTATTGTTCCGTTAAACTGGATGGTTTCATGCGCCGCTATGGTGAGGCTTATTCCGAGGAGACGAGAGAGAAGGTGCGCAAGGCTGAGTATGCCATGGATAAGTTGGCTTTTATTCATGATGAGGCTGCGCAGAAGGGATTTGATGCCATTAGGAAAATACTTTTTGACAGTGATGGTAACAGGCGAACGTACGAATTGGTCGGATAAATCGAAGCGCCAGTTTGGTACGGATGATTGCTTTGTTAGAATAGATAAAGCTTATGTGTTCTGATCTTTGGTTATAAAAAAACAAAAGTCCGATAAGAGTATGATGACGTAGCTCTTATCGGACTTTTTCTTTATAGAGTCTTTTATTATTTATCTTTAAATTATCTGATGGAACATTTGTTCGATTACTATCAGATAGAAAGCTATTCATTGATTAACAGATAGTAAGCGAGTGCCCAATCCTGATCGTTGGCAAAGGCATCGGCAAAGTGAGCCTTTTCGCCATTGATGCGCTTTGGATAAACAAAGGCACAGCTTCCTGTTCCGTCTTCGAAGACATTGCAGAGGTTGTTTCTTACGATTTCTTTCGCCATCTTCATATACTGTTCTTTGCCTGTTGCCTTGGCATAATAGTAGTAGGCGTTGGCATTGATGCAGGTCCAGTAGTGTGGGAAGGTATCGCCAAATACCTGGCGCTTGCCAAACCAGTAGCAATCCCAGTGACGGATAGGAATCTCGTTGAGACGATAGTCAGGTTGGTTACCACAGAGGTTTTCCACCAGGGGCATCATCTTTTCTGCACCTTCCAAGTATTGATTGTCCTTGGTTTGAAGGTACATCTCTAAGAGAAACTGGGTGGCTGGGGCAACGATGGATTGCTCATAATTAACCTCCGATTTAGGGAAACGCAAGCCGTTTCTCATAAAAACATCTGCTGTCTTGGAGAAATCTATCAAGAGATCGTTATATTCTGCCATCATTCCTGCTTTTTTTAATGCCTTCAATCCTGTGGTCACAGGAATGTCAATGCAATAGAAACCGTATCCCGTATGATGATACAGGGCCTGCATCGTCTTGTATCCCCAGAGTGCATACTGCTTATCTTGAGTAATCTCATACATGTGGAAGAAGAAGTCGGCTGCCCACGCATAGTTGTAACCGCGGTTCCAGCCATCTTTTGTTACTCTGGAATAGGTGGTGAAATCTTCTGTCTGCAACTTTTCATGATAGAATTTGGCATAGCGGATGAGTGATTGTTTCAACTTTTCACTAGGATGTTTCATATACCATTTGGCAATAAGAATGCCCATACCCACACGTTCTCTACCTTCATCGCAGTCGTAGCTCTTTCTTTTGTCATCATTCTTGTAGATGGCTTGTTTTTCGTTGTCATATACCATGTAGGCGCCACATCGGGCATCCTGCGGGTCATTCATCTGCTGATGATCGATGATGAAATTCACACGCTTATCTATCAACGTCTCATAGCTACTTACCACGAGAATGGTGGCATGCGTTCTTTCTACCTTATTATATATAAGGTCTATGCGCTGCTCGCCCAGTTCTTCTGCCTTGAAATAAGCATAATAACCCTTGGCATCCTTTCTGGTTTTGATGGCTTTTGGCTCAGAAGTAATCTTGCCGTTGCGCATATCCTTGCCCGTGACGGTAGCAGAGAGCGATCTCAGCTTGTTCTTCTCCAGATAAATCTTCACCTCTTCGCCCTGTTGATATACATATTTGTCGCTTTGGGCGATGGCACCACCGGCAGCCAGGAGTTTCTGATAGAAATCTTCCTTGCCTTTGTGCTCGAAAATCTTCCATGCGATGGTGTATGATTTTCCTGCTTTCAGGGTCATGTCCGGCAGATCCATGGCGATGACACCACGGAAGTTGGAGTTGGCATTCTCTTTCTTGCGCTCCCATTCCTCGTAATCTGGCAGGGAACCTTGGGTGAGCATCAAGCCCACGTTGCTGCCTTCTATGGTGATATTCTTGTCCTTTTCCTTTTTGTTCTTGGCTTTCTCTGTTAAGATACCATTAGCACCCATACGGATGGCGCAGGTATATGCTGCGTTATCGCCAGCCCAGATATGAGCATTGCAACGGTTGGTCATGCAGGTGGCAGCATCAGGATAGTTATCATTCCATGGGGTATAGATTCCCCAATCAGAAATCTGTGCTGCTGTCTTACCTGTATTCTTGAAGGTGTATTCCTCGAAGAGTTCACCATTCTTCAGGGTTCTATTTACGGAGATGCGGATGTCGCCTGCCTGATAAACGGGTTCTCCCTTCTGGCTGATAGGAGTCTGCCATTCCAGCTTTTGTCCGTTGACGGTCATAAAACCGAGGCCCCAGCCGTATTTGCCGGTTACCCATTTATACTGCTTGCCGTCTAGCGTGAGCACCCAGTTCATCTTCTGTGCATCGTTGTCGATGGCAAGTTGTGCGATGGCACCGGTGCTTGCATCGGTTTGGAATGTGATACCTTGGGCAAAGCTGTTGCCGAGACTCAGTGCCATCAGGCATGAGATGGCTGAGGTTCTTAAACTCAAAATGTTTGTTGCTGTTCGTTTGTTCATATAGCTTTTGTCTTTTGATGTTATTCGACTGCAAAAATAACTCTTTTTTGTGGATTTGTGTCTGTATTATCATTCAATTATCGCCTAATTTCATTCATCGTCTGCTATTCTGCATCTTCTGCTTTTTCCAGAAGGCAAGAACGGTCTTCATTCTTATGAGCAACAAACAAAAAAGGGTGTGACTAATCGACTAGTCACACCCTTTTTCTGATTTCATGTTGTTCTGTTATATAAGCAAGCTTCCTATCTGGAAGACCAGGGCTGATACTACCCATGCCAATAGCGTGGTGTAGCCGGCGGCAAAGCCTGTCCATTTCCAACTGCCCGTTTCGCCCTTGATGGCGGCTATCGTGGCGATGCAAGGGAAGTAGAGCAATACGAAGAGGAGGAAGCAATAGGCGGTGAGCGTTGCCTTCGCTGCTGCCTCAGCATCGCTGTAACCGTAGGTCTTCTTCAGGTCAGAAGTCATCTGCTTCTTCAAAACCTCATATTTTCCGTCTTCATCGTTGTAATCCTGACCGTCAGAGAAACTGTCGTTGTTGCTGTAGAGCACGCCCATCGTTGAGGCTACAATCTCCTTGGCACCTACACCGGATACCAAGCCCACATCCAGTTTCCAGTCGAAACCCTGTGGGGTAAAGATAGGCTCGATGGTCTTACCGATTCTGCCGATATAGCTCTGCTCCTGCTGTGCCTGGTTATCAAGTTCCTCATTGTGAGGGAAGTAACCCAAAGCCCAGACGATGATACTTGCCACAAGGATGATACCTCCCATCTTCTTCAAGTACTGCTTACCCTTTTCCCAGGTATGGCGGCCTATCGCCTTCCAGGTAGGGAAGCGGTAAGGAGGCAGCTCCATTACGAATGGGGTATCTTCGCCCTTCACCACGAAACTGGCAAAGATGCGGCTCAATATCACGGCTAGGAAGATGCCGATGAGATAGAGCGATACCATGATGAGCGAACGGTATTGGATGGCAAAGAACGTTCCGATGACCATGATGTAGATTGGCAGACGAGCCGAACAGCTCATCAATGGCAATATCAGCATAGTAATCAGACGGGAACGTTGACTCTCGATGGTTCTCGTTGCCATTACCGCAGGTACGTTACATCCGAATCCCATAATCAGCGGAATGAATGACTTGCCATGCAGGCCCATCTTGTGCATCAGCTTGTCCATGATGAAGGCGGCACGAGCCATATATCCCGAATCCTCCATATAAGAGATGAAGAAATACAGAATCAGAATCTGTGGCAGGAATACGATGACCGCACCAACACCACCAATCACACCATCTACCAGCATATCCTTCACTGGTCCATCCGGCATCGTATTGCTGATGAATTCTCCCAGCCATGCCACGCCGTCCTCAATCCATCCCTTAGGGATTTCGCCCAGTACGAAGGTGGCTGAGAACATGATGAACAGCAGGAGAATGAAGATAGGGAATCCTACATATTTATTGGTCAGGATGCTGTCGATGAGGTGGGTTACCTGATAGGTATCCTTTGCCTTGCCCGGTTCGTAGCCTGCCTCCTGCAATGCGCCATGGATAAATCCGTATTTAGCATCCATGATGGCGGTTTCGCTATCCTCCAAGGTCTCTTCCTTCACGCGCTTGGCTGCCTCATCACGGGCTGAGAAGATTTCCTTGGCCGATTTCAGATGACTTACATATTCCTCTGCGTGCTTATCATTCTCCAACAACTTGATGGAGAGGTAACGTGTAGAGTAGCGCTGGCGGATGGAATCATCTGCCTTCAGATATTTCTGGATATGCTCGATGCCGTGCTCTATCTCATGTCCGTGGTTGATGTGGATATGGCGATAGTGAGCGCTGGAATCTTCCTTGCCTTCGTAGAGTTCGATGATGGTCTCGAAGAGCTTATCCACGCCTCGACCGTTGGTGAAGACGGTAGGAATCATTGAGATACCGAAGAGTTCGCCCAGTTTGTCGTAGTCGATGTTATCGCCACGTTTTTCGGTTTCATCAAACATGTTGAGGGCACAGACCATGCGGATGTGCATATCTATCAACTGGGTGGTGAGATAGAGGTTGCGCTCCAGGTTGCTGGTGTCGATAACGTTGATGACGATATCCGGTGTATGCTCGATGAGCTGCTTGCGCACATAAAGCTCTTCCGGAGAATAGGCAGAAAGGGAATAGGTGCCCGGCAAATCTACCAGGTTGAAGTGATAGCCGTTGTATTCGGCTTCGCCCACCTTGGCATCCACGGTTACGCCGCTGTAGTTGCCCACACGTTCGTGAGCACCCGAAGCAAAGTTGAAGAGGGAAGTCTTACCGCAGTTTGGATTTCCCACCAGTGCCACGTTGATGACGCGGTGGAGTCGTTCAGCTTCCTGCTCAGCCAAAGCCTCGTTGCTGGCATTGTCTTTTCTTTCAGCCACGAGCATCTTGTCGCCGAGCGCCTGCTCGTCGCTATCGTTGGAATCTACTACTTTAGAGTCAATTACCTGTTGGCGGTCTTCTTCTTCCGTCTTGCTGAGCTTTGCATCGTTCTTGGCTTCATCAATGGAAACCACCTCGATATGGTCAGCTTCGCTGTGGCGGAGTGACACCTCGTAACCCATAATCTTGTATTTCACAGGGTCCTGGAGTGGGGCATTGAGCAGGACATCTACCTTCTTGCCCTTGATGAATCCCATCTCGATGACTCTCTTGCGGAATCCACCGTGACCGGATACCTTGACGATGACGCCGCTTTCACCTGTTTTAAGTTCTGATAATTTCATATATCTTTCCTTGAATTAACTTTGTTTTCTCTTAAAACTGGCTTTATTGCCAGCTTTTTTTCTTTTCGACTGCAAAAATACTAATAATTATTTGCAACTCGGTAGCAATGGTGTTATTTAAAATAAAAATACCTAGAAATGATGAGAGTATCATCAAATCTAGGTATTCTTATCATTATTTATGATGATGGATGTTCCTATACCTTAATTATATATAGAGAACATCATCATTTCTTATGAATCATTCTTTATGCCTGCATGTTTCTGCCATGGCAGTTCTTGAACTTCTTACCGCTACCGCATGGGCATGGATCGTTAGGACGAGGCATGCGCTCTGCACGGTATGGAGTGCGGTTTACTTCTGCGTTCTCGCGAGTATCCTGGTTGGCTGCTGCCTCCTGAGCTGCACGCTCTGCATCGATGTCAACCTTGCTCTCTACGTAGTTCTGCTGGGTGTGCTGCTCTGGTGCTGCTTCCTGAACCTGCTGCTCCTGTTCCATTACTGGAATCTGTCCACGCATCAGGATGCTGCTGATACGGTCGTACATGTCGTTGATCATGCCGTCCCAGATCTTGGCACTCTCCAACTTGAAGATCAGCAATGGATCCTTCTGCTCGTAGCTTGCGTTCTGTACAGAGTGGCGGAGTTCATCGAGCTTGCGGAGGTTCTCCTTCCAGTCGTCATCAATCATCTGGAGGACAACGTTCTTCTCGAATTCCTTCACAACGCTCTTAGCCTCGCTCTCGTAAGCCTCCTTCAGGTTGCATGCGATGTTGTACATGCGCTTGCCGTCTGTGATAGGCACCATGATGCGCTCATACATAGTACCCTGGTTCTCATAAACCTGCTTGATGATAGGCATGGCTGTAGCCTGAATGCGCTCAGTCTTGCGCTTGAATACTGCCATAGCCTCCTGGAAAGCACGCTCAGCCAGCTCGTCGCGTCTGCCGTTCTCGTACTCATCCTCTGTGAATGGAATCTCCATAGCAAGAATCTTCAGGAACTCTTCCTTAGCACCGGTGAAGTCGTTGTTGTTGACGATGTTTAATACGCGGTCCCAGATGATGTTGGCGATATCCATACCGATACGCTCACCCATCAAGGCATGGCGACGCTTCTCGTAGATAACGGTACGCTGACGGTTCATCACGTCATCATACTCCAGGAGGTGCTTACGGATACCGAAGTTGTTCTCCTCAACCTTGCGCTGAGCACGCTCGATGCTCTTGCTGATCATTGGGCTTTCGATACGCTCACCATCCTCGAAACCGAGACGGTCCATTACCTTGGCGATACGCTCTGAAGCGAACAGACGCATCAGCTTATCCTCCAATGATACGTAGAAAACTGAAGAACCTGGGTCACCCTGACGACCGGCACGACCACGGAGCTGACGGTCAACACGACGGCTCTCATGACGCTCTGTACCGATGATGGCAAGACCACCTGCAGCCTTTACCTCAGGAGTCAGCTTGATATCGGTACCACGACCTGCCATGTTGGTAGCGATGGTTACGGCACCCTTACCATTTACTGAGCGACCTGCCTCGGCTACGATCTGAGCCTCCTGCTGGTGCAACTTGGCGTTCAATACATTATGAGGAATGTTGCGCATCTTCAACATCTTGCTCAACAACTCAGAAATCTCGACAGAAGTGGTACCTACCAATACTGGGCGGCCTGCATTACGTGTCTCCTCGATTTCGTCGATAACGGCACGATACTTCTCGCGGGCTGTCTTGTATACACGGTCATCCAAGTCCTTACGCAGGATAGGACGGTTGGTAGGAATCTCCACTACATCCAGTTTGTAGATGTCCCAGAACTCACCTGCCTCTGTGCTTGCTGTACCTGTCATACCGGCGAGCTTGTGATACATACGGAAGTAGTTCTGAAGAGTGATGGTAGCGAAGGTCTGGGTAGCAGCCTCCACCTTTACATGTTCCTTAGCCTCAACAGCCTGGTGCAAGCCATCGCTCCAACGGCGACCTTCCATGATACGACCTGTCTGCTCGTCAACGATCTTTACCTGACCGTCCATGACAACATACTCGTCGTCCTTATTAAACAAGGTGTAAGCCTTCAGCAACTGCTGCAAGGTGTGAACACGCTCGCTCTGTACACCATAGTATGCCAGATACTCATCCTTCTTGTCGAGGCGAGTCTGGTCGTCCAGGTCTGTACGTGCTTCCAATTCACTCAATTGGGATGTGATATCAGGCAAAACGAACAGTTCCTTGTCGTTAACCTGCTTAGCCAGCCAGTCTGTACCCTTGTCGGTAAGGTCGGCTGAATTCAACTTCTCATCAACAACGAAGTACAATGGTTCTACAGCCTTAGGCATCTCACGGTTGTTGTTGGCCATGTAGTACTCCTCAGTCTTCAGCAAGCCAGCCTTGATACCTTCTTCAGAGAGGTACTTGATCAATGGCTTGTTCTTAGGCAAAGCCTTGTAAGAACGGTAGAGTGAGAGGAAACCTTCCTCAAGCATCTGCTGGTTCTTGTTCTTTGTTCCCTCAGTAATCTTCTGCTTAGCCTCAGCGAGCAACTCGGTAGCCTGCTTGCGCTGTACCTCGTAGAGCTTCTCTACCAGTGGCTGATACTGCTCGAACATCTGGTCGTCGCCCTTTGGAATTGGACCGGAGATAATCAATGGAGTACGGGCATCATCAATCAACACGGAGTCAACCTCATCGACGATAGCGTAGTTGTGCTGGCGCTGTACCAAATCGCTAGGGTTGGTAGCCATGTTGTCACGCAAGTAGTCGAAACCGAACTCGTTGTTGGTACCGAAGGTGATATCAGCCATATATGCCTTGCGACGAGCGTCAGAGTTAGGACGATGCTTGTCGATGCAATCTACAGAGAGACCGTGGAACATATAGAGAGGGCCCATCCACTCAGAGTCACGCTTAGCCAAGTAGTCGTTCACGGTAACGACGTGAACACCATTACCTGTCAGGGCATTCAGGAAGATAGGAGTTGTACCTACGAGAGTCTTACCCTCACCGGTAGCCATCTCGGCAATCTTACCCTGGTGGAGAACGACACCACCGAAGAGCTGAACGTCGTAGTGGATCATTTCCCACTTCATATCGTTGCCACCGGCTGTCCAGTGGTTGTGATAGATAGCCTTGTCGCCATCGATGGTAACGAAGTCGTTCTTTGGATCAGAAGCCAGTTCGCGGTCGAAGTCAGTAGCAGTAACTACTGTCTCCTCGTTCTCTGCGAAACGGCGGGCGGTATCCTTTACGATAGCGAACACCTGAGGCAATACCTCGTTGAGGGCGATTTCATACTTGTCGAGAGCTTCCTGCTCCAACTTGTCAATCTGGTTGAAGATACCTTCACGCTCATCGATAGGAGTGTCTTCAATCTTAGCTTTGAGTTCGGCAATCTTAGCCTTCTCTTCCTTAGCGTACTCTTGTACGTACTTCTGGATTTCTTTTGTTTTTGCACGGAGTTCGTCATTGCTCAAGGCATTCATCTTAGGATATTCTGCCTTGACTTTCTCTACGATTGGCTGGATCAACTTCATATCGCGAGTTGACTTGTTGCCAAACAATGACTGAAGAATTTTGTTAAAGTTCATTGTATATTTATTTTTTATTATTATTCGATGTATGATATATGAATAGGAGAAGTTAAGGAGTTAAAGGAGTTCTGGCAAATGTACTCTGTCAGTCCTTTTTCTTCTTCTGCTTTTTCCTGTTCTTTGTTTACTAGCTTGCAAAAATACAAAAAATATCTGTAAATCTGCAATATTTTTCCGATTATTGCCCTTTCTGGCAGCATTTCTTGCTTGTTTTGCTGTCAGAAAGCAAATAATCAGCAGTTTGGCCCTCGAATAACGATGCTCCCGTATGGTGCCATATACTTATGTGCAATAACGGGATAAAAATAAATATGTGAATGTGAATCTGTCAGAATGTCAGTATTTGCCGCTATAATGATAGCCGGCTGATGGTAGTGATATTCTGTGCTGCTTTCATACTCGGAAGCCTGCTTGATGGCTTTCAGGACATAGAGGATGTCCTCCTCCAATGCCTTCGCTTCCGGTTGTTGGATGAATTCATCGTAGGATATATCCGTAAGCGCAAACTTCAGCGCCTGCTGATAAGTCTGCGCCTCCATGCCAGTTGCCGCAAGGACAACCAAAAGGGCTGTGATATATCTGTTTACCATCATTTTGTTATTTCTTGTTTTCTTTTGTTTCTATAAAATTTATTGTGTACGTATTTGTGCAATCCGTAGCTGTTAAGTTCTAGCATGGTTGACTTGATACCGTTTCTAATCAGCAAAGTACATGCCAAAATGCTCATGCCCTCTGCATAGGTCTGCCAGATTTGCAGGAACAGCGACAGCAGAAGCAGCCAGCCATAAAGCTCGAAATACCAATACTGCTTGCCCCTTCTCATCTTTTTCGTTACTTTCCATACGAAGATGAGGTTCAATGGGTTGAGGATGAGTATCTGGAAATTAAGCTGTACTGTAGGGTGCTGGGAAAATACCATCGCCAGGAGGATAAGACCCGGTAATCCGGTGAGTACCAGTAGGGTGGTGTCTAGCCACCATAGATTCTTCTTGCGATAAATCTCCAGGATAGTAAGAACAGCTATGACAAGCGCAAAGCCTATTGCGACTTCTTGTGGGGTGATTCCACTAGCTTGCTCTACATTCTCCTGACTGACTGGTGGTATTACATAAAAGGTACTGTCTACCAAGGTGATGAAACCGTTTGATGTGACAGGACTGACACCGTCTTCTACCGAAGATTCGTTGACAAAGTCTTTTCTTCCCTCTGTTGCAAAATCCTTACTCAGGTTGTCTGGCAGGAATTCCCAGTTCCTTCTCTCTAAATCAGAGTCTGCGTATACACCTAAAAGAAGGTCGTTTCCAAATCTCGCCCAATGGTCTTGCTCATTGAGCTTATGTATCTCTTCTCTGTATGAAGTACGGACATTGTTGTCTTTGAAGTTGGTGTTGCTGTAGCCTATGTTGGTGAGTATCATCTCTCGGGCACGGGTGGTACAGTTGTCATAGAAGAAATTGTATCTGTACGTGCGGTTCTCTGGCTTGGCATTTTCTTCTATGGCACGCAGAATCTTCAGCTTCTCCTGTCTTGAGAGCTGGAGACGTTGTTGTCTTACCCATCTGCCTTCTGCTGAATATTCCGCAATGAAGTCGCTCATTGGGAATATGCCAATCTGGTAGTCGGTAAGTCCGAAGACGAATCTGAGCACAAAGAAAGGCTGTTTGAAACTGAACATACCCCAGTTGACGGCAACATCGCTGTCATGAACCTTATCTTGGATGCGCAAAGCGGTATGTCCATAGTACGACCACACTTCCTGACCAGGGCCACAAGTAAGAAGTGATATATCTACTGAGTCGAGCCAATTCGTGGCGTTTTCAAAGGCACGACTGTTCTGCACAGAAATATCAGACGTATAATTGCCTGAAAAATCCTGTGCAATCATCTTAGAAGTTAAATTGGTTGAAATAACGGCTAAAATGACTCCGAAAATATGCTTAAAACGTTTCACGATGCAAAAATACCTTATTATTTTCAATTATCCTTCTTTTTTCTAGATTTTTTTTAATACTTTTGCACTCTGAATATAAATTTGACGGTTTTATATATAAATGAGAAAGATTTTTATGGCAGTCCTCATGTTGGGGGCGACTCTTTTAGCAAATGCCCAAAGTGGTACCAATTCTCCATACAGCCAGTATGGTTTAGGCGTGTTGTCTGACCAGACTTCCGGCTTCAATCGTGGTATGAATGGTGTGGGCCTTGGTTTTCATGAGCATAATCAGGTGAATTATCTGAACCCTGCTTCCTATGCATCTCTCGATTCCATGACCTTCATCTTTGATGCTGGTATCTCTGGTCAGATTACTAACTTTGAGGAGAACGGAGTGAAGAAGAATGCCAATAATTCCAATTTCGAGTATGTGGTAGCCGGCTTCCGTCTTTTCCGTCATCTCGGAATGAGTTTCGGTGTGGTTCCTTTCACTAATATTGGATATGATTATTCTTCTTCTGATTGGGTAAATGCATCTGATAAGGATGTCTATTATACCAATACCTTCCATGGTGAGGGTGGTTTGCATCAGGCTTATGTCGGTGCTGGTTGGGAACCAATCAAGGGACTCTCGGTTGGTGCCAATATTTCCTATCTTTGGGGTGATTATACCAAATATATCACCAATAGTTACAGCAATGCATATTATAAGACTTTGACCAGAACTTATAATTCGAAGATAAACAGCTACCGTCTGGATTTTGGTGCTCAGTATACTAAGCAGGTTACCAAGAAAGACTGGGTGACAGTGGGTGCAACCTTTACTCCTGGACATAATCTGGGAGGTTCTGCTGATATGAACATTATTTCTAGTAATGCTCAGACCAATACTTCGGATACCATTCCGTTCTCTATAAGCAAGGCTCATAGTCTGCCGACCATGTATGGTGTTGGTTTGATGTGGAATCATAGCAACCAGTGGAAGGTAGGTCTTGATTATACGCTTCAGAAGTGGGGTGCAGAAGGTTATCCTACTTTCGAAATGAAGAACAATGAAGCTACTTATAGCCTGAAAGACGGTATTTACAAAGATAGAAGTAAGTTCAATTTCGGTGCTCAGTATTGCTACAATGAGCGTGACCGTGCTTTCCTGAAGCGTGTTCAGTATCGCTTAGGTGCCAGCTATGCTACTCCTTATTATAAGATGAATGGGGTGGATGGTCCAAAGGAAATATCAGTGAGTGCCGGTTTCGGCATTCCTATCATGAACAGCTATAATAGTCGTTCTCTCCTGAACATCAGTGGTCAGTGGGTCAAGAACTCAGCTGATGGCTTGATTAAGGAGAATGTTTTTCGAATCAATATCGGTCTGACATTCAATGAAGGCTGGTTTAAGAAGTGGAAGATGCAGTAATTCTTTGCTGCATCTCTTCTGCGTTCATATAGATAATACATATCTCGCACGTATATATAATAATGTATAAGCTAAGAAACTCTTTTCTGATAGGAATATTGATGTCCATGATTCTGGCAGGTTGTCAGGAGCAGGTGGAGCATACGGCAGCTGCTATCCATGCCAAGGATTCGGTTGCCATGATGACGTCGTATGGTGTCAATACCCTTATCAGTGATTCCGGAGTGATCAAATATCGTATTGTGACTGAGCGATGGGAGGTAAATACCAATCGCAATCCTTCCCGTTGGATTTTCAATAAGGGACTTCTGCTCGAACAGTTTGACGAGAAGTTTCATATCAATAGCTATATCCAGTGTGATACAGCCTATTATTTTGATCAGCAGCGTGTTTGGAAATTATATGGTCGAGTGAGAATTCTGACCAAGGATGGCTTGCGCTTCAGCAGCGAACAGCTTACCTGGGACGAGAACAGACACGAGATTTCCAGCAATGTATTCAGTAAGTTAATCACACCGGAGCGTACCCTTCAGGGTACCCATTTCTGGAGTGATGAGAAGATGACTCGCTATTTTGTCAGCAATTCTAAAGGTAGTTTTGAAAAGGGTGACTTTGGCGGGAATGATTCTGGAGCTGCTCCTGCTCCAGGTGATTCTACTGCTGCACCTATCCGCCAGCAGGCTACACCTGTTAGGGCGACGACTATCCCTATCATGCATTAAATTATAGAATAAATGGAACAGGTTGATTTAAGTCTTATCGTTGGTATAATCATTACGATGGTTTTCTCTGCTTTCTTCAGTGGTATGGAGATTGCCTTTGTTTCCTCCAACCGTATGTTGGCGGAAATGGATAAGGAGAAAAACGGTCTTACGCAACGTTTGATTTCTTTATTTTATAACCATCCTAACGGCTTCGTCAGCACGATGCTGGTGGGCAATAATATTGCCCTCGTCGTGTATGGTATTCTGATAGCCAGACTGTTTGATAATACAATCTTCAGCGGGATGGATGCGGCCTTTACGGTGCCGGCTGATACCATTCTTTCTACCTTGATCGTCTTGTTTACTGGCGAGTTCTTGCCCAAGACTCTTTTCAAGGCCAATCCTAACCGCCTGCTTGCCATCTTCAGTCCCATAGCCTATCTATGCTATGTGGTTTTGTGGCCGATAAGCAAGTTCAGTACCTTCTTGAGCAAGGTTCTGCTTCGCCTGGTGGGCATGAAGATGGATACTGAATCGGGAGATGAGGGCTTTTCCAAGGTGGATCTTGACTATTTGGTTCAGTCGAGCATTGATAATGCTACCAATGAAGATGAAATTAATGATGAAGTCAAGATATTTCAGAATGCGCTCGACTTCAGCGATACCAAAGTACGTGACTGTATGGTTCCACGTACAGAAATCCAGGCAGTAGAGAAGAATACGTCTTTGGAGGAATTGCGTCAGAAATTCATAGAAAGCGGTAACTCGAAAATCATTGTATATGAGGAGGATATAGACCATATCATCGGCTATATCCATAGCTCGGAACTCTTCCATAATCCTGTGAAATGGCAGGATCATGTGCGCACTTTGCCTTTTGTTCCTGAAACGATGCAGGCGCAGAAGCTGATGCAGACTTTCCTTCAGCAGAAGAAGTCGCTCGGTGTGGTAGTAGATGAGTTCGGCGGTACCAGCGGTCTGGTGAGTCTGGAGGATATCGTAGAGGAAATCTTTGGCGATATTGAGGATGAGCATGATGCAGAAAAGTATGTTGCCAAGCAGACGGATGATGGGGATTACCTGTTGTCAGCTCGACTGGAAATTGATAAGGTGAACGAGAAGTTTAATCTCGATTTGCCTGAGAGTGATGACTATATGACCGTGGGTGGCTTGATACTTCATGAGTATCAGAGTTTTCCTAAGTTGAACGAAGTCATTAAGTTCAATCACTTTGAGTTTAAGATAATCAAGTCTACTTCTCGTAAAATAGAGTTGGTTAAACTTCATATTTTAGGTTAAAACTGAGCTTCGGCTCAGTTTTTTTTATGTTTTTCGTTATCAGTTTTAAAAAAGCTAATGAAAAATTCCCTATTCTCGTTTATTTTTTGTAATTTTGCAGACAATTGGCTAGTTTTAAGGATTTGAGAATCCTCATCATTCTTATGGCGATGCTAACTTAATAATAAGAAAATAAAAATAAAATAAAAATTAAAAACGTAATGGCAGCATTAGGAACAATTAGAAAAAGAGGCGTCATTCTGGTATGTATTATCAGTTTTGGCCTTTTCGCCTTCATTGCCGAAGAAGCTTTCCGTTCATGTGATTCTGCAAAGAACAATGAGCGTCAGCAGATTGGTGAGGTATATGGCGAGAAAATCAGCGTGCAGGAATTCCAGAAGCTCGTTGATGAGTACACAGAAGTTATTAAAATGCAACAGGGTCAGGAGAATCTTCCTGAGCAGCAGATGAATCAGATTAAGGACATGGTGTGGAACACTTATGTTCAGAATCAGATGATTGCTAAGGAAGCTGGCAAGCTCGGCTTGACAGTTACTGACGCTGAACTTCAGGACATCTTGAAGACTGGTACCAACCCAATGCTTCAGCAGACTCCTTTCGTTAACCAGCAGACTGGTCGTTTCGATGTATCTGCTCTCCAGAAGTTCTTGGCTGATTATAAGACTCAGAAGGCTAACCCAGCCAACGCTCAGTTGATGGATCAGTATACCAAGATTTACAACTACTGGTCATTCATCGAGAAGACTCTTCGCCAGCAAACTTTGGCTCAGAAGTATCAGGCTCTTCTTGCTCACTGCTTCATTTCAAATCCTGTAGAGGCTAAGATGGCTTTCAAGGAGGAGAATGAGGAGAGCCAGATTCAGTTGGCTGCTTTCCCTTATTCTGATATCCAGGACGATAAGGTAAAGGTTGAGGAGAGTGATTTGAAGGCTAAGTATGATGAGTTGAAGGCTCGTTTCAAGCAGCCTGTTGAGACTCGTGACATCAAGTATGTAGACATCGAGGTGATGGCTTCTGCTGCTGACCGTGCAGCTCTCAACAAGGATTTCGCTGGTTTCCAGACACAGCTCGCTGCTGCAGCTGATCCTGCAGAGGTTGTTCGTAAGGCTGCTTCTACTGTATCTTATCTTGGTATTCCTGTCAGCAAGGAGGCTTATCCTTCTGATATCGCAGCTGTTTTGGATTCTATGGCAGTAGGTTCAACTTCTGCTGTAAAGGCTAATACTGCTGATAATACTTTGAACATCGTTAAGTTGGTTAGCAAGCAGCAGTTGCCAGACTCAGTACAGTATCGCGTAATCCAGGTAGCTGCTAATTCTGTAGCTGAGGCTAAAACCAAGGCAGACTCTATCCAGGGTGCTATCGCTGGCGGTGCTGATTTCGAGGTTATCGCCAAGAAGTATGGTCAGACTGGTGAGAAGGCTTGGATGACAACAAAGCAGTATGAGTATGCTCAGACTATGGACAAGGACAACAGGGCGTTCATCAATACATTGAATACAGCTTCTGTCAACTCTCTTAACCAGCTCCAGTTGGGTCAGGGTTACGTAGTTCTTCAGGTTCTTGACCGCAAGGCAATGGTTAACAAGTATGTTGCTGCAGTCATCAAGAAGACTATTGATTTCTCACAGGGCACATATCGTACAGCTTACAACAAGTTCTCTAGCTTCGTTAGCGGCAACCAGGCTTCAGCTGATTTGTTGAAGAATGCTGCTGGCAATGGTTACAAGGTTCAGGAGTTGAAGGATATGACAACAGCTTCTCATTATGTAGCTAATATACATTCAACCCGTGAGGCATTGAAGTGGATCTTCGAGGCTAAGGAAGGTGAAGTTTCTCCTCTCTATGAGTGTGGCGACAACAATCACCTTTTGGTTGTAGTACTTAACAAGATTCATCGCATTGGTTACCGCGACTTGAGCGATCCTGATGTAAAGGAGATGGTAAAGGCTGAGGTTATCAAGGACAAGAAGGCTGAACAGTTGATGGCTAAGGTAAACGGCGTAAAGAGCATCGCAGCTGCTAAGGCTAAGGGTGGTAAGATTTCTTCTGTAAACCAGATTACTTTCGCTGCTCCTACATTCATTGCAGCAACTGGTGCTAGCGAGCCTGCTCTTTCTGGTGCTGTTTCTGCAACAAAGAAGGGTGCTTTCTCTGCACATGCTGTTAAGGGTAATGCTGGTGTTTACCTCTTCCAGGTTACTAACAAGACTAACCGTCCTGTTAAGTTCGATGAGAAGACATACGAGCAGAAGTGTCGTCAGAAGTCTATGCAGTATGCTGGTAACTTCATGAACGAGCTTTATATGAAGGCTCACGTAGTGGACAACCGCTACTTGTTCTTCTAAAGAATAAAAAATCATTTAGTAAATCAATAATAGGGGATATACCATTCATCAGGTATATCCCTTTTTCTTGTATGCTCGGCATGAGCTTATTCTAATGGGTGCAAGTCCCTAACGAACCCTAATAGCGGGAATCGTATAGCCAAGAGCAAGGGTGTCCACTGCGAGGTGGAATCTGAAAGAAGCTGGCGGCAAACATCTGACCTAACGTACAGAAACTTCATATAAGGCATTTGACCATGGATGAGATTGCAAGACAAATCAAAGTCCCATAGCTATTCGGAATGGTTGGTGTAAATGAAGTGGGTATAAGATGGAAAGAATAAGCCCTTATCCGAGGAGGTCTCACGGACGCATGGGTGAAGATGAATAATTCGATGTACAATGACGGAGTAAAGCTTGCCGTAAGAAGTCAGCAGAGGTCATAGTACCCAAGGCACGTGTGCTTATAGGGAAGGACTGAATCGTGCAGTGCAATAGTAAATGAATGTTACCTTGTGAGACACCTCATCAGATGTCCGAAAGGAACTCTCTATCCAAGACGATAGGACGGAATCCGACAATAGGATAGAAGTGATGCTACTCATAGGGATAGCTGAAAACAACTTGCCACACATCGCAAGATGAGAAAGCACGAAACCGCCGTATGCGGAACCGCACGTACGGTGGTGGGGGAGGTCGGTAAATGTGAAAATAGGAGGCAAATGCCTTTTATGATTAGCATTTACCTCCTACCCGATTTGACTGTTCTTTGACGTTGATGGCTTTCCTTATACCGTATAGGACTTTGTTCTTTCTGAGTAGCAGTTTCTTTTCTCTCAGAATGGCTTTCCTTTTATACAGAGATAGTCTTTCGGTTAGATAGGAAAAGTTGTCGTGTTATATAGGTATAGTTCTTCTAGAAGCTAGCTCTCTCGTCCGCACATCAGCTGTTATGCACCCGCACAACAGCTGTTGTGCGGTCGTCTGACAGCTGATGTGCGCTTGTCTTCCATCTGTTGTGAGATAAAAAGACAGCGGGTGTATCAACTTTAAGAGTGATACACCCGCTGTCATATTTTGGACTTGGTTGGAACTGTTGGATTATCCGCGACTCCACCAGTGTTTCTTTTTAGGAGTCTCCTGCTCTGCGCAGTATTTCTGCTTTAATACTCTGCGGTAGTTGGTATGGTTGGTGATAATCTGATAAATCTCTCCCCAGTCTGGCAGTCCACCGATACCACGGTCGTCGATAAACCAGTCTGCCTTCAGCTTTCTAGAGAAGTGATTGTTGTTCTCGAGACTTTCTTCCGGATAGTCCTTGTTGACAGCCCAGAATTCAACTCCACGCTCTCTGCACCATTCTACAGCCTCATCCAGGAGCTTGCCTTCGCGTACGCTCCAGAGAATGAGTTTGTGGTGGTCTTTTATCAACATCTTCAATGTTTCTGTTGCGAAAGGTAACTCTGTACCAATCTTTGGGTACTCATGGGTTACGATAGTACCGTCAAAATCTACTGCTATTGTTGCCATAGTCTTTATATCTTTTAATCTAAAAGAGTCTTCCTATAAAAAATATAGAAAGACTCTCTTTATATAAATAGTTTAATGATTCAATATTCAATTACTTCTTGATACTTGTGTCGTTGGCATTGCCGTAATGACTGTTGCTATAGTTGCCGTAGCTACCATACTGTCCGTAAGTTCCATACTTTCCATACTTTCCGTATGAACCATAGCTTCCATAGTTACCATACTTGCCATATTTGCCATATTTGCCCACTCCGTAGTAGAAACTGTGTTTCTTCTTTGAGAGGTCAACGCCGTTGAGCACGAGGCACATGTTAGGCAATTTGTTTTCGGCACTCAAGCCGTTGATCATTCCGAAGCTTGCCTTTGGAGTATAGTCTGCACGGCAAACATATACGCAGAGGTCTGCCAGACGACCGAGCTGCAAACTATCATTTACCAGACCCACAGGAGCCGTATCGAGAATTATATAGTCGTAATGCTGCTTCAGCTGGTTGATGATGTCGTCAAGACTTGCTCTTGTTACCAACTCACCTGGATTAGGAGGTACAGGACCAGCCATCAGAAGGTCGAGCTTGCTGTTTACGCCAGATGAGAGAATCTGGTTCTGGATGTCTTCCCAAGAGTTGTGGTCTCGTACAATCAGGTTGGTGATACCGTTATGGTGGTTGTCTATCTGGAACAACTCAGCCAGACGCGGCTTACGGATGTCAAGACCCACCATGATGACCTTCTTGCCTAACAAGGCGAGGGAGATACCGATGTTTGAAGCTACGAATGTCTTTCCTTCGCCTGAAGTAGAAGAGGTAAACATTATCACCTTCTCATCGCTCTTCAGTATAAACTGAATATTGGTACGTAAGCCTCGGAAGATTTCCTCCATCAGGTTGTTGACATTCTGGTGAACCACAATATCTGCCTTTCCTTCCTTCTTGGCAGCATCACTGGCAACAGGGATGTCTGCTATGACTGGAATCTGTGTCAACTTAATGACATCTTCATGACCTTCAATCTTGTACTTGAAGAACTCAATAAGGAAGAGGATGCCTGCAGGAATTGCCAAGCCGAGAACCAATGCTATGAGCATGATGATTGAGCTCTTTGGGCTCACCTTGCCGATAAAGGAAGGTGCATCGATGATCTTGCCCTTATCTGCTGTTGCAGCCAGGGAGATAGAGTTCTCTTCTCGTTTCTCAAGCAGCATGAGGTAAAGACCAGACTTTACTTCCTGTTGGCGGCCAATCTGTGTCAGAACTCTTTCCTGCTCTGGTGAGTTGCCGATTTGTCCTGCATATTCTGCAGCCTGCTTAGCGATGCTGTTGCGCTGTATCTCCATGCCCAGCTTAGCTTGTCTCATGGCACGTTTGATAGATGTTGTGAGTGCATCCAACTGTGCGGTCAGAGGAGTTACTGTAGGAGAAGTCTCGCTGGCTGCATGCAAGGCGTTGTTGCGATCCAGGGCTATTTTGTTGTACTGGTTGATGAGTTCTGTTGAACTTTCATCAGTCAAACCTACGTTGGATGGGATAGGCTGATATTTGTTACCTGGCTCGTTCATGTACTTACCAAGCTCGTTCAGCAATTCTACCTGGGTATTGGCATCCTGAAGCTTTTGAGCATAAGCGTCAGAGTTTGCGATGGTAGCTGTAGCGTTCAGCTTCATCTCAATCACCTTGTTGCGCTTCTTGTAGCTTTCGAGCTGTCCTTCTGTATTGCCCAGCTCCGCATTGATCTTTTGCAAACGGTTGTTGATGAATTGCTCTGTGCGGTAGGCAATTTCGTTCTTGTCTTCGTTTGCCTGACGGTTGTAAACCTTGAGGAGTGTATTCAGATAGTCTAAAGCTCTCTGAGGGTTTTCGTCGTTCAATACGAGTTCTGCAATCGTTGTAGTCTTGGATGTCTGACTGACAGTCAGGTTCTTTGTATACTGCTTGGCAGCCATTTCCGGAGAGACAATGACAGCTTTCAGTACTTCTCCATCTTCCAGTTTGTAAATCTTGCTAGGAGTAAAGGTCAGCGTACCCACTCTTGTGCTGATAGTTGCTGGCAGACGGTCGAAAGTTTTCTCAAATTCACTGGTCTCTTTTTCGAAAGAGAAAGCATCAATAGGTAAATTGTATGTACCCTTGACGTGATACTTTGTACCTTCCTTTTCGATGCTGAGCTTGATAGGAGCGTTCAGCTTCTTGAGATGTGGCAGATCCAGGTCTACTGATACTTCCTGCTCTTTATATACCAGAGGGTCCTTGAAAGCGCTCTTATGATAGTAGTTAACGTATATTTTCATATCGTGAACTGCGAGTTGAGCCAAGTCATGAGCCGACAAAATCTCAATCTCGTTATCAATACCATTAGAGTTTGACATAAAGCCGAGGTTGGCAGCACTTTGAATCATGCTACTACCCAAACTACCTCTGCGTTTGCTGTCATCATCGTCTTTAATGAGTACCTTGGTAGATGCTTGATAGGCTGGAGTAGCATATCTCAGGTAAAGATAGCCTAAGCCCAGGCAAACGATAAGAGAGAGTACGAACCATTTCCAGTTGAGAATCAGATTTGTATAAATCAACTGAAAGTCAATGGCAGATTTCTCTTCCTGTTCCTGAACTGCGCCTTCTAATTGTAAGTTCTAGTTCTCTTCCATTATTCTTTTAATGTTGTTATTTGAATTATACCTTATTATATATTATCCCAACCACTTCTATGAAAGTGGCAAGAATACTGATAGATTCATTTTTATTATTTGCCCAAAGCTAGTTCCTGCAAATATTTTCCATATCCGTTCTTTTGCATAGGTTCTGCAAGTTTCAACAGCTGTTCTTTGTTAATCCAACCTTGTTTAAATGCAATTTCTTCCAGACATGCTACTTTCAGTCCCTGTCTCTTTTCGATCACTTCAATGAACGTACTTGCTTCTGACAAACTGTCGTGAGTACCGGTGTCCAACCAGGCGAAACCTCTTTGGAGAGTTCTTACTTTAAGTGTGTTGTCTGACAAGTAATGTTGGTTGACAGTAGTAATCTCCAGCTCGCCACGTGCACTTGGCTTGATATGCTTGGCAACATCTACCACACTGTTTGGGTAGAAGTAGAGTCCTACAACCGCGTAATTGCTTTTTGGATGTTTGGGTTTTTCCTCAATACTGAGGCAATTGCCTTCTTTGTCAAACTCAGCAACACCGTATCTTTCCGGATCATTGACATAATAGCCGAAGACACTTGCCAATCCTTCTTCTGTAGCTTTTACGCTGGCTTTGAGAAGTCCGGTAAATCCGGCACCGTAAAATATGTTGTCGCCTAATACCAGGCAGACATTATCATTGCCGATGAATTTCTCACCGATAATAAAAGCCTGTGCCAATCCATCTGGAGATGGTTGTTCTGCGTATTCGAAATGTACTCCTAAATCGCTTCCGTCTCCAAGGAGACGTTTAAAACCAGGTAAGTCGAATGGTGTTGAAATAATAAGAATATCCTTGATTCCAGCCAGCATCAAAACTGATACCGGATAGTATATCATCGGTTTGTCGAATATGGGAATCAACTGTTTGCTGATTCCTTTAGTGATTGGATAAAGTCTGGTGCCAGACCCGCCTGCTAAAACTATTCCCTTCATATATCTTCTCTGTTGGAACACAAATATTAATTAACGTGGCAAAGGTACTAAAAATAATTGAAACTTGAATAGCAAAATCGATAAAATCGTTGTTTTTCCAAGAAAAAACATATTTATGAAGAAAAAACGCCCCTTTGATTTTGATATTTAGTGATTTTATTGTATTTTTGCAGAACAATTGAAAACATTAAAGTATAAAACGAAATAAGAATGGGAATATTTTCAAAACTATTCAGTCATAAAAATGACGATAAGAAAGTAGGTGGAATGGAAGATTACATGACGCTGGTCCGTGTATACTTCCAGGCTGCATTGGCTTCTCAATTAGGTATTACTAATCTGGCAATGTTGCCAGACTTGCGAGTGTTCAAGACCAGTTTGCATGTTCCAACTGTAAACAATCGTCTTGGTATCGGCGAGAAGGCGCAGGTTAAGAAAATGATGAAGAATATCTATGATACTGATGATTCTTTCTTCAAGGAGATTGATTCTAGTATCCGTAAGAACTGTCAGAAACTGCAGGATGTGAATGTGTATCTCATCCAGTTCCAGAACTTCACCCAGGATTTGATGATGCTGATGGGCAACTTGATGAAGTTCAAGCTGCGCTTGCCTAGCTTTATGAAAAATTCTTTATACAAGTTGACAGCAAAGACTGTAGATGATATCTTCAACAAGAATGATTACAGCGATGCCAGCACATTGAAGACTGTGTTCCAGTTGCGCCAATTCAACAAGCGATTAGCTTTCAGCCAGCAGTGGGTGACAGATTTTGCTTTTCAGGTATTGATGCTTGCAAAGAAGGAGCCACGTCCATCTGATGAAGATGTTGAAAAGGCAAAGCAAAAGATGGGAAAGTAAGTAAATCCCTTTAAATTTTAAAAAAGATAGTAGAAAATTTGTTTTTTTCAAATTATTCTCTTAAATTTGTAGCCAAAAACAAAAAAGCATGAGTGCAAATGAGAAAACAATCAATACGTTTGCCACGAGAGTAAGGCAGATGATTCTCAAGTTTGACGAGGTCAAGCAGGAGAATACGGAGCTTTATGCCATGGTGGATGAGCGTGATGCCAAAATAAAGGAATTGGAGGATAAGTTGACTCAGGCGCAGCATGATTACGACAGTTTGAAGATGGCGAAGATGATGACGATTTCTGATGCAGATATTGAAACTACTCAGAAACGTATCGCCAAGCTTATCCGAGATGTCAATAAATGTATTACGCTACTGAGCGATAAATAATCGGACCGATGGTAGATCAAACACAAGACAAGTTACAGATTAGGTTACATGTCTATGATACTGACCTCTCGGTAAGAATACCTAGAGAGGATGAGGAGTATTATCGTAAATCTGCAAAATTGATTGACGATATAGTGAATTCATATACAAAAATCTATAAAGGCCGTAAGAGCGACAAGGAGATTTTGTATATGGCACTACTTGATGTGGCGCTGAGATATGAAAAGGAAGAGGGTAAGAATGATACCCAGCCTTATAATGAGATTCTTGAGAAGTTGACTGCCGAGATAGAAGACGCTCTGAAATAATAAGCAGCTAACTTTGAGTGAATTTTAATAAATATATATAAATAATGATGGTAACAATTATAGCAGCCTTAGTCGGTCTCTGCCTTGGTGGAGCGGTGGGCTTTTTCATTTTCCGTTATGTTATCAAGGGAAAATATAATGAAATGATTGATACTGCCAATAAAGAGGCAGAAGTATTAAAGGAGAAAAAACTTCTCGAAGTGAAAGAGAAGTTCCTCAATAAGAAAGCTGAGTTGGAGAAGGAAGTGCAGCAGCGCAATTCCCGTATTCAGCAGAGTGAGAATAAACTTAAACAGCGCGAAATCTCTCTCAACCAGCGTCAGGAGGATCTCGGTCGTCGCAAGCAGGAGGTTGATCAGTATCAGCAGCGTGTTGATAATGAAAAGAAACTTCTCACTGTCAAGCAGCAGGAACTTGAGAAGATGCAGAAGCAGGAGCAGGCTAAGCTGGAAGAACTTTCCGGATTGAGCGCTGAGGAAGCTAAGAATCGTCTCGTGGAGAGTTTGAAGGATCAGGCGCGTCTTGATGCTGCCAGCTATATCAATGAAATTATTGATGATGCTAAGCTGAATGCTAACCAGCAGGCTAAGAAAATCGTTATCCAGACTATCCAGCGCGTGGCTACGGAGACTGCTATCGAGAACTCTGTCAGTGTATTCCATATTGATAACGATGAGGTGAAGGGCCGTATCATCGGTCGTGAAGGTCGTAATATCCGTGCATTGGAGGCTGCTACCGGTGTAGAAATCGTAGTGGATGATACTCCTGAGGCTATCGTTATTTCTGCTTTCGATCCAGTGCGTCGTGAGGTTTGCCGTCTGGCTCTCCATCAGTTGGTTGCTGACGGTCGTATTCACCCAGCCCGTATCGAGGAGGTAGTTGCCAAGGTGAAGAAGCAGTTGGAGAATGAGATTATCGAGACTGGTAAGCGTACTGCTATTGACCTCGGCATCCATGGCTTGCATCCTGAGTTGATTCGCATCGTAGGTAAGATGAAGTATCGTTCTTCTTATGGTCAGAACCTTTTGCAGCATGCTCGTGAAACTGCTAATCTCTGTGCTGTCATGGCTTCTGAGTTGGGCTTGAACCCAAAGAAGGCAAAGCGTGCCGGTCTTTTGCACGATATTGGCAAGGTACCTGATGAGGAGAGTGAGTTGCCACACGCATTGTATGGTGCCAAGATAGCTGAGAAGTATAAGGAGAAGCCAGATATCTGTAATGCCATTGGTGCTCACCATGATGAGATGGAGATGAACACCTTGTTGGCTCCTATCGTTCAGGTATGTGATGCTATCTCTGGTGCCCGTCCTGGTGCACGTCGTGAGATTGTTGAGGCTTACATCAAGCGTTTGAACGATCTGGAGGCAATTGCCATGAGTTATCCTGGTGTAACCAAGACTTATGCTATCCAGGCTGGTCGTGAGCTTCGTGTTATCGTTGGTGCAGACAAGATGACTGATGAGCAGAGTATCAAGCTCTCAGACGAGATTGCTACCAAGATTCAGAATGAGATGACTTATCCTGGTCAGGTTAAGATTACCGTCATTCGTGAGACACGTAGCGTAGCTTACGCTAAGTAATTTTTGAGAATATTGAAGTTTAAATTGTCGTTTCCTTACCGTTGGTTGGGGAATGTATCTTGATAAAGCCGTGCTCTTTTTATAGGGTACGGCTTTTTTTTCTAAATAATATGATAAAGGCAGAACAGAAAGTATTAAAGCGTTTCAACAAGGGCTGTGTGGATTATCATCTTCTGGAAGATGGTGATCGCATTCTCATTGCTTTGAGTGGCGGTAAGGATTCCCTGGAACTGGTTAGGCTGCTGGCTCAGCGTGCCCGTATCTTCAAACCGCATATAGAAGTGGAAGCAGCTCATATCATCATGGATAATATTCCTTACGAGACTGACCGCTCTTATCTTCAGGATTTCTGTGATGAGAATGGCATCCGGCTCCATATTCTGCACAGTTCTTTCGATGAATCCACCGATTCCCGCAAGACCCGTTGCTTCCTCTGTGCCTGGAACCGACGCAAGACGCTCTTCGAGTTTGCGGTAAATAATGGTTTTAACAAGATAGCCTTGGGCCATCACATGGATGATATCCTCGTTACGCTTCTGATGAATATTACCTTTGAGGGTTTACATTCCACGATGCAACCAAGTCTTCCTTTAAAACATTATCCGCTCACCATCATCCGCCCCCTTTGTCTGGTGCATGAGGCGGATATCCGTCAGGTGGCAGAAGAGTTGCATTTCACTAAGCAGAAGACGTTGTGTCCTTACGAAGAGACTACCCGCCGTTCGGATATGCAAGCCATCTTCCAGCAGTTGGAGCAGTTGAATCCCGAAGCCCGCTACAGTCTTTGGCGATCTGTTTTTGTGGAATAAAATATGGTAGAAGAAGCAATCAAAAACGAAAGTAGTTGCATGAGTACATGCAACTACTTTCACTGGACAATGTATTAGGCTTCATTTGCCATTGAAGCCTATTGCATTTTTTATGCATATGAGTGCATACCCGTAAGGAAGTAATTTACTCCGAAGTATGTCATGGCAATGCTCATGAAAGCCAGGGTGATATAGATGTGATACACCAGCGGCTTGCGGAAGACCGGCAAGCTTTGTGTATGTACCACCACAGCATAAATCATGAAGGTGATGAGTGCCCATGTCTCCTTGCTATCCCAACTCCAATAGTTTCCCCAGCTGACATTCGCCCAGATGGCACCGATGAAAATGCCGAATCCCATGGCAGTAAGGGCAGGGTAGAGGAATATGCGACTCAAAGTCTGTAGTTCCTCTGCATGAGATTGCATGCAGATGCCCATAATGCCACAGATGAAGGTTAGCGACAGAAGGGCGTAGCTCATCATGATGATGCTTACATGAATGCTGAGCAGCGGGCTGTTCAGTACGGGCATCATCTGTCCGATGGCAGGATCCATCTGGTTGATGTGGCTTACGAGCAGGAAGAAACCTGATAGCATGAATCCGAATACCATCACGATGCGGATGCGGAACTGCATGAAGATGGAGATTAGCAACACAAGCCATGCCACGCTGAGCATGCTCTCATAGCCATTGGATAATGGTACGTTTCCGCTGATAATCCATCTCAAAGCCAAACCGAATGTCAAGGCAAGGAAGGATATGCAGAGCAATATCGGTAAGGTAATGTCCAAAGCCTTTAATTGGCGATTTTTTGTCATGCGATAGATGGTGTAGAAGAGGGCGATGAAACCCAATGTAAGGTTCACCATAAATAGAATGGTAGCGAAAGGAAAGTCATTGTTGATTCGTTCTGCCTGGTATTGAATCTTTGACGGCAAAGAACTTCCACTACTTACCTCTTGGTATTTCAGCATCTTGTCGAAGAAGATGTTCACACGATCCATGTTACCTTTTTGCACATCGCCATAAAGCAATGAGAATACATTCTTGATATAGAGTGCATGTTGATACTCTACTGCAAGTGGCAACTTATCTACAGGAGCGAACCAAGTGGTGGTGCCAGCCTTGATGAAAGAATGATCCTTGGTAGCCTTCACGTTCTTGGTAAAGGTATAGGGAAGAACCTTTAATGAGTTACCTTCCCGCAATTCCATGATGATTTGTATTTTGCTGTCGATATCAGCGGCTTGCTGGTGGAATTTGTCCTGCTGGCCATTGTAGTATTCCTGCACATACTGTCCGATGGTGTAGCCCCCCATCTCACGATTGAAGAAAGTATTGAGCGAAGCATAGTCGGGCAGATTCATCGCCGTTTTCATTTCTCCGCTCTTGATCTTGATGAAAGGCTCGTTTGCCCAAGTATTTCCATAGAATACCCAACCAGAGAGTACCTGTTCTGCAGTCAATCCCTGATAGCTTCTGGATCCATATATCTTCTTGCAGAAATCGAGGGCAAAGGTCTGTACCGGACAGATGCGGTCGTTGTAGAGAATATGAAGCTCTCCAAACTTCTCTGCAGTTTCCTTTGGCAATACAGCATTTTGGAGATTGCCTGTTGCAGATTCTGCATGCAGTGTCTGTATATTGCCCATGCTGAGGATGAGTGCTGCCATCAAGGCTCCCTTCTTGAGCAAAGGACTCTTCAGTAGTTTGCGATAACCGCCCTTAGGGTCGATGAGCATCCATACCAGAGAGATGAAGAGCAGCGCATAGCCAGTATAGGTGACTGGTATGCCGTATGGATCGGCATTGATGGCGAGCACGCTTCCCTTGCCGTCTTCATCGTAAGATGACTGATAAAGACGGTAAGACCGGTGGGAATAGATGTTGTTCATCGAAACTTCGCCTTCGCTCTTTTCATCTCCGTCTATTACAGTGAATTTTGAAGAATAGTCAGCCACGGCGTTGGTTCCATCGTGCATCTTCGCTTCAAACTTCTGCAGGCATAGCAAGAAAGGGAGTTTCTCTTCCTTCATACCCTGCTCTTCATCCTGAGCCATATAAGTATCTGTAGGCTGACCGATGCGCAGATGAATCATGCCCCGTTTAGCCGATATATGTGTGAGCAATGCCCCGGCAAGGATGATGATGAAGGAGAGATGGAGTGCCAATGTAGAAGCGCACTTCACTTTTCTTTTGATGATGTAGAAAGCACCGAGGGCAGCAAGTACTGCCCAGATAAGAATGAACCACCATGCCCCATAGTAGTGGGCATGGGCATAATCCGTGCCCTGGCTTTTCTCCACGATGGTGGCGGCTGCCATGCATACGAGCACAAGGATGTAAAGAATGAATATAATCTTTTTAACCATACTTTGTTGGAATCTTGATAGAATTTCCGTTGCAAAAATACGATATTATTCGGAGACGAGCAAGAGATAATCCGTATATTTGTAGATTCTGATAAAAAAAGCTGCCAAATGCTTTTGATAGCCTGGCAGCTTTTCTTATTTTTGTTTCTTCATGTAAAGGCTCAGATAGCATTGATGAATGCCACTACAGCATCACGCTCTTCCTTGGTTGCATTATAGAAGTTGAGGGCTGAGTTGTAAGCATCACTGCGTTTGTCATAGCAGTGCCACATGATAGACTCTACTACGTTGCGGGCACGGCAGTCGTGCAAACGGTCGCTGCGACCAGTGATAAATAGTCTGGTTTGGATACTTTGGCAACATGGTGTTAGGATCCTGACCAATGCTCTTAGCGTAAGCCTTGATAGCATTATCTACCCAATAGTTGTCAGAACCAGTCTTCCATGATGGCTTGTGGCAAGTAGCGCAACCCCACTGGGTGAAGAGCTTCTTGCCTTCCTGAACCTGTGCGTTGTCGAGGTTACGAGCTGCAGGAACTGCCAGACCACGATGCCATACCATGAAGTCATAGTAATCCTTGTCGCTCATCTCTTCCTCGCCATTGTAAGGAGCACCATTCAATAGGTATTTCTCGAAAGTAGCTGACTTGGCTGCATTGTTACAGCTCAGAATCTCGTTTACTCTCTCCTTGATACCTTCGTCAGTTCCATCTGCATAGTATGGGTGGAGTACAGAAGATTCGTCAGCACCATGCTTCTTGATATAACTGATTACTTCTGGGTCTTCGCTCTGATACTTTGCCCAAGCTGGACTGGTATAGAGGTAATGACGGTCGGAACGTGTTACGTTGGTGATGTTCCATATGGCATTGGCACCTGTTCCATCCTGCAGGGAAGCACGGGTCATGGCATAGGTAAACTTCTTCACCTTCTTGGTTCCATCTGCCAAAGTGTACCAGGCACCTGAAGCCCAATCATTCTTTGCCTTGTCCCACATGCCTGGATTCAACTCTACGTGTTCCGCCTCATTCTGATAAACTTTCTGCTGCGTAAGCCTTTCCGTCAGCGGTAGTACCTGCTGTAGGGTGATAAATTACGAGCAGATAGCCGTTGCCAAACTGGTCTGCCTGATACTGGTTCTGGAACTTACCATGACCATAGTTAGGATGGCAGTGGATACAACTGCTGCGAACCCATGCTGGGCCAAGACCCTTACGTGGAGCCTCTGTGATGGTATTCTGCCTTTACTACAATCTGTTTTACTGGATAGTAATTGATACCAACTGCCATACGCTGTACGTTTGTGTAGTCGTATGATGTATTTTTGGTTTTGGAAGCGTATGGATTATAGTGCTCATAACGGTCAAAGAGATACAGCTTCTGGTTGTCCTGACGGAGTTTTTCAATTTGTGAGAAAACATTGTAGCCAGCCTCGATTCCGTATGCAAAAGCATTCTTGCTGATAAATGCTGAGTGATGGAATGGAGAGAGACCATTTAGACGATTAGTAAAGTACTTCAACTGTTTTGCATCACTCAGGTAACCATAGTCTGCCTGACCGCGTACAATCCAGTTATAATTATTGTATGTGAAGTCGATGGCTCCGATAGCTACCACACCTTTGTACTTAGATTCTGCTCCATCCTTGTTGTTTGGATAAGAGTTGCCGATGGCATGACCATAGTATCCGCTCAGACCGATGCGTAAGCCCTTGATGCAGTAGTTGTCGATGCGGAGGGCTGTACCATATTTTATTGCAATTTCACCTTCGGTAGGAGTGCCTGGTCCCTTATTGATCTAACCTGTGTTGGTAAAGTTGTCTGAGTTCAAGCCTGCCAGGAATTGCAATTCATATCTCCAACCCTTGGTACGTCCCCAAAAACTGACACCTGTCTGATGCCAGGTGCTTGGAAGAACCGTATTCTCACCTTCAGGACGATAAACAGTGAAGAAATTCAATGGCTCATGGCAACCTCGCCATAACCACCTACGCTGAGGCGCTTGCCGTTTACATGCTGCATCACACTATCGGTAGCCACAGTTTGTGCACTTGCCGTTGCCAAACCGGCAACCAGGGCAGCGGACATCAATCCAATTCTTAAACTGTTCATCTTTATTATTTTGAATTTATTGTTATCGTATAATCCTTAGTATAATAAAGAAAAGAGCGCAGATGTCTGTTTGCGGTCTCGACACTTTAGAGGCCTAGTATCTCCTTAAAGCCCTATAGCTTAATAAGGAATTACGCAGCTCTGCCGCTCGGGAGTGGCAATCATCACTGCGCTCTTTCTCGATTTCGGGTGCAAAGGTACGGAGTTTTAAAAAATCTTGCAATACCTAAAAATCGGTAAACAGTGGCATCCCCATTTCTAGGTATTGCGAGTTTCAAAACTTTTTAGTATATTTGCAGCCGAAATAGAAACATTATGAATGTTCTTGATACAAGGATGTTTTCATTTAAGGATAAAAGAAGATGAAAAATCAGAAGATGTATGAAGCTGACGACAAGATGATCAGCATCATTAGAGACAATTACAATATCTTGCAGAGCCTCGGTAGCTTCGGCATCAACCTGGGCTTTGGCGACAAGACTGTGCGTGAAGTTTGCGACGAGCAGAAGGTGGATACCTATACTTTCCTGTCCGTGGTAAACCTGACGATTAATGGTTACAAGGAGTATGACAATGCCGACCGCCTGTCGCTGCCGACCCTCTTGCATTATCTCAAAGCATCGCATGCCTATTACATAGATTTCCAGTTGCCGTTGATCCGTAAGGAACTGGTTGAAGCGCTGGATGAAAAGGATAATCTGGCACGCCTTATCCTCAAGCTTTATGATGATTATGCCCATAGCATCACCAATCACATGAAGTATGAGGAAAAGATGGTATTTCCTTATGTTCAGACACTTATCGATGGTAATGCCAGTGCGAACTTCGATATAGAGACCTTCTCGAAGCATCATGCTCAGGTGGACTTAAAGTTGAAGGAGTTGAAGAGCATCATCATCAAGTATCTGCCTTCGGATGGACTGCATAACAACCAGCTGAGTGCTACCCTCTATGATATATATAACAATGAGGTATGGTTGAAGCATCACTCTGAGGTGGAGGAAGAAATCTTTATTCCTGCCGTGAGAAATGCTGAACTTAAATTGAAGCAGAATGATGTGAGTGCAAAGATTTCGAACATGATTAACCAGACACCGATGAGCGATGAACAGTTGAGCGATCGTGAGAAAGATGTGATTGTAGCCTTGGTTCAGGGTATGACCAATAAGGAGATTGCGGATCATCTTTTTATATCTATCAACACGGTAATCACTCACCGCAGAAATATCGCCCGAAAGCTTCAGATTCATTCTCCTGCAGGCTTGACAATTTATGCCATCGTGAACAATCTGGTTGACATTTCTACTGTGAAACTCTAGTTTTTCCTTAGGAACAGTCATCATTGAAATGTTATTTTTTATAAAATGATAGTGCCTTCCCCACAAGCTGTGAGGAAGGCACTATCATTATATTTAGGTATGTGGAATCTTGTCGTCACCATTTAAGAGGATAATTTTGCTCGTTTAGATTTTGTTGATGTCCACATATCCATGCATCACGGCATAGATAGTGAGTGAAGAAACGTTTTTAATTCCTAATTTTTCCTGGATATTCTTGCGATGAGTAATCACGGTAGTGAGTCCGATACATAGTTGATCGGCAATTTCTTTGTTGATTTTGCCTTGTGCTATCAGGGACAGAACTTCGATTTCTCTATCAGTCAACACTTTTTCTTTTGGAGATGAGTCGCCCATCATCGGAATATGTTCACCATGGGGGTGACCTGAATGTTGCAGACTCATCAGTTCCTTGATCAGTTGCGTTTCTGGTACGTTGGTACAGATACAGTGGAAACCTTGCAGTTGCGAGTTGGGATCGAAACTGGGAGTCAGTACGATGGTATGATGGCGATGCTTTTCGTCAATGAAGAAGTAGCGATGCGCTAATACGATAGGCATTGCTACAAAATAGTGCATGAATCGCTCGGGTACACTCGATTCAAATTCACCGAATGTACCGAAGGTTTTGATTCTTACCATCGGAATAGCGCTTTCCAGCAGACTTTTCAGTCCCAATGCTGCCAGCGTATTATTATCTACAATGGCTAGTTCGGGCATTGATTTCCCTGCCATTGCTTTCATCATTTCTTCATTCATTATATCTTCTTTTTTATATATTTATAGGAAAGGGGTCAGGAAGGTGGCTGCAAACCATCCCTTGAATCTCTGCCACCCCGTGCGCCATTCTCTCCAGTTCTTTTCGTTGAGCAGGAAACTGTCTTTCTTCTCTCCATCGAAGAGCTTTACCAGCTGGTCTGTAGTGTAAGGGTCTACAATTACAGCATTCTCTTCGTAATCCCATCTAAGGCTTCTGGCATTGAGATTGGCGCTGCCCACCGTACAGAACTTTCCATCTACCATGATAATCTTGGTATGATGGAAGCCTGGTGTGTACATCCATACATGGCAACCAGCCTTCATCAGCTTATGGGCATTATAGAAACCGCAATCTGGAGTCAATGGAATATCGCTCTTGGTAGAGAGCATGATTTCTACCTTTACGCCTCTTTTTACTGCATTCTTCAGTGCTTTCTTCAGTTTGTGGCTTAGGGTGAAGTAAGGACTGATGAGCTTGATGCTGTCCTGTGCGTCGTTGATGGCGTTCACATAGAAATAACGGATGATATCCTTGGTGATATGGGGCTCACGGTTAATGATGCCTACCGTTTTATGATAGGCGGTAGCAGTGGTGTCGGGTTTGAGATTCTCTACCAGATAATCTTTTTTCTCCTTGCGGTAATACTCTTCGCCGTCAATATGCTGACCGCTAACCTTGTTCCACATCTTGAGGAATATCTTTTGCAGGGTATTCACCTCGCTACCATCAATGCGGCAGTGCATGTCATGCCATTCGCCTACTACTTCTGTCCCATTGATATAATAGTCGGCAACGTTCATACCTCCTGTATATGCAATCTGTCCATCAATGACCACGATTTTACGGTGATCACGGTTGAAGATGGCATGTACCCATGGAAACTTAACCGGCTTGTATTCATATATTTCAATGCCATTGGCACGTATTCTCTTGAGATGCCGTTTGCGCAATGGCTTGTTGTTGGATGAGTTTCCGAATCCGTCATACAAGGCTCTTACCTTTACACCCTCCTTTGCCTTCTCAGCCAGGAGGTCGAAGAGTAGGGAGGCGATGCTGTCATTGCGGAAGTTGAAGTATTCCAGATGAATGCTGTGTTTGGCTTGACGGATTGCCTGAAACATATCATCAAATTTCTCCTGTCCGCTCATCAGGAGCGTAACAGAATTATCGTGAGAAAAACTCACACCTTTCCCACGAAGCTGATTAACTATCAATGAATCGCTGGTCTGTGCGCTGCACAGCGAACTGGCAAGCATCAGTGTTATCGTTGTTATTATCTCTCTGAGTCTCATGTCAACTCCTAATAATCTATTTGCTATAAATTATTAATTATAAATTATTAATTAAAATCACACCATGCAGGCATAGTGATCAACGATGCCTTTCAAATGATTATCCTTATCTACTACGAGTACTGTATGTACCTTGTACTTATGCATAATGCGCTGAATTTCCGAAATCTTGGTCTTCGGAGTCACCATCTTAGGAGTGGTGGTCATGATGTCGTTCACCGTCTTGTTGAAGAACTCAGCCTGCCATTTCTCCATGGCACGGCGGATATCGCCATCAGTAATCAATCCGATGACACGATTGTCTTCATCAAGCGAGATTCCCAATCCCAGTTTGCCCTTGCTGACGTGGATGATAGCCTCGCCCAGGTGCATCTCCTTAGGGATGATTGGCATATCGTCGCTGCGCATCACATCTTCTGCGGTAGTCAGGAGGCGCTTACCTAATTCGCCACCAGGATGGAACTGTGCAAAGTCGCGCGGCTTGAAGTGGCGTACCTGCATCAGGGCTATTGCCAAGGCATCTCCCATCGCCAAAGCCGCAGTGGTACTGCTGGTTGGAGCAAGGTTTAGCGGACAAGCTTCCTTCTTTACCTTTACTGTGATATGGTGATTGGAATATTTCGCCAACAGGGAATTGGGATTTCCCGTAATCGAAATAATAGGCACATTCATGTGGAGTACCATTGGAATGAAGCGAAGCAACTCATCGGTCTGGCCACTGTTGCTCAGTGCCAGAACTACGTCTTTATCTGTCATTACGCCTAAATCACCGTGATATACATCCAGAGGATTGATATAGAAAGCAGGTGTACCTGTTGATGCCAGAGTAGCTGCAATCTTGGCACCTATGTGTCCACTTTTGCCTACACCGGTTACGATAATCTTTCCTTCGCAATGATACATCATATCTACTGCCTTCTCAAAATTACTATCCATATAGGAAATTTGATCGAGTATGGCTTGAGCTTCGTCACGAAGGGCTTGCTCTCCATACGAGCGGACTGTCATGTTGTCAATATCGTTTATCTTGTGACTCATTATTTTCTAAAATAAATGTTCTTTATTGAATGGAACTAATATATTAGACAAGCAAACTAATATACTTAGACAAGTTAATTAATATACTTAGACAAGTAAACTAATATACTTAGACAAGTAAATTAATATACTTAGACAAGTAAACTAATATACTTAGGCAAGTTAATTAATATACTTAGACAAGTTAATTAATATACTTAGACAAGTAAATTAATATACTTTGTTAAGCGAGCAAATCAGCTATGAGAGCCTCCAGCTTGTCTAATTCCAGCATATTGGCAGCGTCACTTTTTCCCTGATCAGGGTCTGGGTGTACCTCAAAGAAGTAACCGGTTGCGCCGAATGCCTTGGCTGCCATGGCCATGGCTGGTACGAACTTGCGGTCGCCCACGGTTTTGCCATCGCCAGCGCTTGGTCGCTGCACACTGTGAGTGCAGTCCATGATGACATTAGGAACAATCTCCTTCATATCAGGGATATTACGGAAATCAACCACGAGATTGTTGTAGCCGAAGCAGTTGCCGCGCTCGGTGAGCCATACTTCCTTGGCACCGCTGTCCAAGGCTTTTTCTACAGGATATTTCATATCTCTTCCGCTCAGGAACTGTGCCTTCTTGATGTTGACAATCTTACCCGTTTTAGCAGCAGAAACCAAAAGATCGGTCTGTCGGCAGAGGAAGGCTGGTATCTGGAGAATATCGCATACTTTGCCTACAGCCTCAGCCTGATAACTTTCATGAATATCTGTGGTGATGCGAAGTCCATACTTTGACTTGATATCGCTGAGCATCTGTAGACCCTTTTCCATACCAGGACCACGGAAAGAGTGGATGCTGGTTCGGTTTGCCTTGTCAAATGATGCTTTGAATATAATATCGGTTCCTAACTTCTGGTTGATGCGAACGAGTTCCTGAGCTACTGTGTCCAGTAGTTCCATCGACTCGATGACGCATGGTCCTGCTATGAATGTTGCCATAATTATACGTGTTTTATTGTTATTGACTGCAAAGTTATTAAAAAAAGAAGAGAAAAGCAAAGATTCATGAACCTTTTTTGAGATATTATCTTTTGGGGCGTATCTTTTTCAATTTATTATGATGATATTTCAATGAAATTCTGTAAATTTGCAGTGTCTTAGAAGTTACTTGGATGAATGTTCTAAGGAAGAAATAGTATTGATTAATAGAATAGTCGAAGATGAAACTGATAGCAGATAGTGGTAGTACCAAGACCGATTGGGCATTGATAAGTGACCAGGGGGATGTGTTGATGACTTGTAATACTCAAGGCATCAATCCGATTCATCAGAGTGATGCTGACATATTGCAGATTCTCTGTGATAAACTAGTGTTGAACGAGCAGCCTCAGGAAGTGTTCTTTTATGGCAGTGGTGTAACTGAGGCGATGAAACCTCGTATGCAGTCCTTGTTGCAGCAGTCTTTCCCGGAAGCTAGGGTAGAAGTGGAAGGTGATATGTTGGGTGCTGCTCGTGCTCTGTTTGGTGATAAACCGGGTATTGCCTGTATCTTGGGTACAGGTGCCAACAGTTGTCTTTATGATGGAAAGAACATCGTTATGAATACTCCGCCGCTGGGTTACATCCTGGGGGATGAGGGTAGTGGAGCTGTATTGGGTAAGCTGTTTCTGAATGGTATCTTCAAGGGAACACTTCCTGCTTCTCTCAAGGAGAAATATCTGGCATGGTCAGGACTTGATTACCCTACTATTATTAATAAGGTATATAAAGAGCCTTTAGCCAATCGCTTTCTGGCTTCTATCTGTCCTTTTATTTCCCAGCAGATAGCCGAGGGAGAGAAACATGAAAACGGTAGCGATGAGCTGAACGAAGCCATGGCGCTCTACCGGATGATATTAAGTAGCTTTGACTTGTTTTACCGTAACAATCTAGTTCCTTATATTGATTATGTGAAGGCCAGCGTTGAGGACATCAGCAGGTTGACGTCGGGAGTGAAAGCTTGGGATGCTTCTTTGGGCGAAAATCAGGAAGTAGGGTTTGTGGGAAGCATTGCCCACTATTTCGAATCGCCTCTCAGAAACGTGATGGAAGATGAACATCACCTGAAGATTGCTCTCATATTAAGAGCCCCAATGAAGGGGCTGATTGCCTTTCATTCTCTTCGGAAAGGGTAAAAGAATGGCTGTGAAGAAAAAGCTGGTGACGGGTGCTGCCATCAACTCGGGTAAGAACGCCTACGACTGGAGTAAGTACAAGAGTATCTATGATACCAATGGCGATTTGCTTGATACCGACTGGGTAGATTCCCAAGTATGACCATCTTCAACCGTGCCAGTGCATCAGTCAGCAATGCCAATATGTTGGAGGGTATTCAGGAGGCTGTGAAGGCAGCCGCTTGGCCTGTTAAATAAAGAAAGTTATGTGAAGTTTTTGGGTTTGGCATAAGTGTTCCGGGCGCATGTCGGAGAGTCTTTCTCTGGTGTGCGCCTTTTTTGTGTAGCAATTTTTTCCCCAAAAAGACAAAAATATGCCCTTGTAACATTCTGTACGTATCTGTTTAACAAATTACTACATAGGTGTAGCCGTTTTTTCTTTATCTTTGCACCATAACTACATAGAACTATAACAATTTATATAATTAACATGAGAAAGATAGTTATGATTTTGGCGGCAGCTGCCCAGTTTGCATGGGCTAGTGCACAAGTGGCACCTGCTGATAGACGTATGACGAAGATGGGACTTACTGCAGCCCAGTTGGCGCATTATATGGCGCCAGGCGTCAACCTTGGTAATACGATGGAAGCTTGCGATTGGAATGATATCTTTACCAACAACGCCGGCTTGAAGTCGGAGACTTCATGGCAGAATGACAAGACAACTGAAAGTTATATCCAGAGCTTGAAGAAGCAGGGATTTAACAGCCTTCGCATTCCCACCTCTTGGGTGGCTGGTCATATTGTAGACAAGGAGAAGATGACGATAGACCCTGCTTGGATGCTTCGTATCAAGGAGATTGTGAATTACGGTCTCAATGCCGGACTCTGTGTCATCATCAACGAACATTGGGATGGTGGTTGGATGGAGCATGATGCTTTTACCAATCTGGCGAATGTTTCAGAATGTAAGGAGATGTATCGCAAATTGTGGGTCAATATTGCCAAACAGTTTAAGGACTATGATCAGCGCCTACTCTTTGCGGCATTGAATGAACCTGGAGTAGGTGGAGCAAGTCCGCAGGCAAAGGGAGAAATGCTGGCTCCCGACAGCAAGGAGTTTGCCGACAGACTCCTGGAATATGAGCAGGTGTTCCTGGATGCCGTTCGTTCTACCGGTGGCAAGAATGCCAAACGTGTACTCATCATGCAGGGTCCGAAGACGGAGATAGATCTGGCTGAGAAGGATACCTATGATATTGCCCGTCTCAAGGATTCGGCAAAGAACCGGTTGATGGCAGAGGTACATTTCTATGATCCATATATCTTCACCCTGATGGACAAGGATGCCGATTGGGGCAAGGTGGCACTCTACTGGAAGGGACATGCGCCTGCTGACGATCAGGGACGCACCGTCAACACCATCTCGTATAACAATAAGAATGTGGATGCCTATCAGCATATTACCAACCTGGTGATGAAGATGAAGAAGAAGTTCGTGGACAAGGGTTATCCCGTTGTCATCGGTGAATATGGTGCCAACCGCAAGGATGCTTCCCTTTATGGGGGAAATCAGAAACTGCATGATGAGAGTATGATGGCATGGTACAGTTCCGTTACTGCCGAGATGCTGAAGGCCGGTCTCATTCCATACGTTTGGGACATCAACGTGCAGCCTCTTCCTCACATGACGCTCTTCAACCGTGCCAAGGAAGTAGTCTCCGACTCTTATATATTTAAAGGTGTAATGGATGGAGCTGAGATAGGTATGGAAACCTATCACAAAATCTATCCTAAACCATGATATCCGGGGCTCTCAGAGCCTCGGATTGGCAGGGGGAAAGCAACTAAAAACTTACCTGATGAAACATTGGTAAAAAAGTATCAGCATCTGCAATGATAGTATCATGCTTTTTGGCGGAAATGTCCTATCTTTGCATCAGATAACAATTAACAATAATATTATAGACCTATTTAATTTTTAAGCTTATGAAAAAGTTTTTACTCTTATGGTAGCAGCTTTTGCTGCAGTTTGTTCTTTTGCACAAAGTAGAACTACATTGTGGGAAGGTGAACAGATAATGGATGCAACCTGGCCTAATATTGGTGTTGAACTGTCCAACCTCGCTACAGCCAAGGCTGGCGATAACATCGTAGTTACAGTTTCTAAAGTTGATGCTTCTATTAATAGTGCGTGGGAGTGGGGCTCTCAGGTATTCTTGAAAGTTAATAGCGGCGCTGATGGCGGTTGGGTAGACATGGAAGGTACTTCAGCTGTAGGTTTAAAGGAACCAGGCGAGGCGAAGTTTGAAATTACCGATAAGGCTTTGGAGCAGTTTAAGGGGGCTACCAGCTTTTTCGTACAAGGTATGTGTGTTGTAGTTTCCAAGGTTGAATTGGAAAGTACAGTAGCAACTGCTTCTACTCAGATTTGGAGTGGCGAATGTGTTTTCGGTAATTGGGCAGAAGGTTTCAATGTTCCTGCTGAAAAATTTGCTGATGCTTCCGCTGGCGACAAGTTGGAGTTTGTTTATACTACCGATACTAATACAAAGGAAACCTGGTGGCAGTTTAAAACAATCTTCTCTGGTACAGAGGAAACGTTGTCTTCTAACAAGGGCGATTTGAATGAGTACGGTTGTGCTTCTGTTGCTAGCGGTAGTACATCTTATAAGATTGTCTTGAATGCAGAGGATGTTGCTAAACTCAAGGAGACCGGTATGTTTGTAAATGGACATTTTATTATTGTTACTGCAGTCAATTTGATTCAGGCTGCTAAGGATCCTTCTACCGGCATTTCCAACGCTATGATCCTTACTCCTGCTAAGTCTACAAAGATATATAATCTTGATGGTCAGCAGGTTGACGCTTCTTATAAGGGCGTTGTTATTAAGAATGGAAAGAAGTTTGTTCAGTAATAGGGAGTGTTTTTATTTACTCTTAGTTTTATAATTGGTTTAAGTACAAGGGGCTAGGTTGCGTGAGGCAATCTGGCCCTTTTAATTGCGTCCCGACGTAGCGCTTCTTACGTCCCGATGTAGGAAAACCTACGTCCTCGACGTAGTAACGTAACTATTCGGTGAAAGCCGTATTGTGCGCCTAGATAAAGTTTCGTACCTTTGCACCATGATTTTAAATTTTTCAAATTATGGTGCAAGGCAAGAAACAATTAAACAGCA